>JALTLI010000182.1 GCA_027005635.1 Alphaproteobacteria bacterium | reverse complement strand
TTTCTGTATAGTTCATCCATAAAATTATTATTAAAATAAATATCCCAAATAACCAGAATAAAATATTTGCTGCAGGGTGTGCACCACGTAAAGTTGCCTGCCTTACATCGTCCATAAATTCTGCATCTTGCCAGCCTTCTAGGGAAAATAAATCTTTCATTTCTTTTTTTACAGATTTAAGTTTTTGATTACTAACAGGAATATCTTCTACACTAATATGTTTATTATCATTATTAGTATCTAGCATTGTATCTTGCTTTTGTTTTAGGCTGATATTTGATGTATTATCATCTTTTTTAGCAATATTTTCTATTGGTTTGTTTTTTTTATTAGTCATTTATTTTTTTCCTAAGTTTCCTTGTTGTAATCTTTTAAGAACTTCTTTTTTAGGTCCATCTAAGATTAATTTACCATAATCCATAACCATAATTCTATCTACTAAATCAAGTAAAGAAGCCCTATGAGTAATTAAAATAAATGTACGTTTACCTAGCCAACGAGATAAATTCTGTTTTAATAATTCTTCACTATGATTATCCATTTCACTGGTTGGTTCGTCCATAATCATGGTGGTTGGGTTTTTTAGTAAACTACGGGCAATTGCTACTGCTTGTCTTTGTCCACCAGATAAACCTAAGCCACGTTCACCAATAGGCATATCAAAACCCATTGGGTGACGTTGTACAAAATCTTCAACTCCAGAAATACGAGACGCTAGTACCATTTCTTCATCGGTTGCATTGGGATTACTCATTAATAAATTTTCTCTTAATGTGCCTCTAAATAATAAAATATCTTGTGGTACATAACCAATTTGTTCTCTAAATTCAGCAGGGTCTAATTGACGAACTTCTAGGTTGTCTAATAATACAGAACCAACTGTTGGGTTGTATAAGTTTAATATCATCCGAGAAACAGTGCTTTTACCAGAACCAGTTCTACCAATAATACCAATTTTTTCACCTGGTTTAATATTAAAGTTAATATTTTTTAAGCTATCTAGCGGAGCATTTGGATAAGTAAAGCCTACATCTTTAAAGGTTATATTACCGCTAAATTTTGGTAATCTTACATATTTTTTACCTGCTGGACGCTCTACTTCTAAATGCATTATAGAATCTAGTGTATCTAATGACGTTTTTGCCTGATGGTATCTAGTATATAAAGCAATAGCCTGCCCAAGCGGTGCCATGGCTCTGCCAGATAAAATAGTACAAGCAATTAAAGCACCCATAGTCATATCACCTTCAGAAATACGATAAACACCCCAAACAACAACAGCAACAGAAACAAGTTGTTGCATATACATAGTAACGTTTGAACCCAGAGATGCAATAAAGCGAGATTTTAAACCAACACGGGCAACTACACCAACAGATTTTTCCCATTTTTCCTGCATTTTACTTTGTGCGCCTAAAGCTTTAATTGTTTCTAAGCTATTAATAGTTTCTACTAAATGACCATGTTTTGCATCCATATCATGGGAAGCCTGCATTAAAATTTTACGCAATGGACGTTGAATAGCTAAACTTACAGTTAAAGAAATAGCTCCGAAAATTAACGGAATTAAAAACAAAGGCCCACCTAAAATTGCGATAAATCCTAAAAATAAAAATACAAAAGGTAAATCAATTAAAGTAACTAAGGTTGCCGATGTGAAAAAATCTCTTAATGTTTCAAATTCTCTTAGTTGGTTGGCAAACCCTCCACTAGAAGTACCGTGTAAGCCTAAACGTACATTTAATACCTGCTGGAATAATCTTCCTGCTAGTAAAATATCTGCACCTCTACCTGCTACATCAATAAAATAACCACGGAGTTGCCTAAAAAGAAAATCAAAGCTGTAAGCAATAAATATACCTAATGCTAATACCCATAATGTTTCAAAGGCGGCATTTGGCACAACTCTATCATATACATTCATAACAAATAGCGGGCTAATAATTGCCATAAAGTTAATAAATATGGCAGCCATTGCTACTTGAATATATAAACGTTTAAATTGACGCAAAATTCCCCAAAACCATTCTTTACCATCAGAAAATGTATCAGTTGAAAGTTCTTCTTCTGCAACAGGTTTGGTTAAAATTAGCATACCTGAGTATTCTAAATTAAAATCATCTATAGATGAATATACCTTTTCTTCACCATTAACAGGATTGAAGGTTATTACTATTCCTTTATTAGTTATTTCTTTTATTATTACCGATGTTTCATCATCTAATATAGCAATTGCTGGTAATACTTCTGGTTTTATTGCTTTTGCAGATCTTTCTAGTACTTGAGCGTTTAAACTTGCTCTATTAGCTGCTCTTACAAATAAAAATGGTGAAAGTTTACCATTTTTTAGTGGCAAGCCGGCTAGAAGTGTTTCATCAGAAAATGAAAACTTATAAAATTTAATAATATAATTTAAACAAAGAAGTAAGCTATCTGCAGTTGGCTTTGCACTTTGTTTAATATTCTGAGTTACAACTTCTTTTACTATATCATTTTTTGAATTCATTATATTTTTCTTATTAGTTATTTTTATTTTTAATGTTTATACTACTTATATG
>JALTLI010000181.1 GCA_027005635.1 Alphaproteobacteria bacterium | reverse complement strand
CTGGTGGCTTGGTTATTGCTGCTGTTGCAGCCCAACTTGGCTACAAAGTAGTATTATTTGAAAAACACAAAATGGGTGGGGATTGCTTAAACTATGGTTGCGTACCAACAAAAGCAACAATTGCTGCCAGTAAAGCTATGTATAACATCAAAGAGGCTTTTAAATTTGGTGTATTTAGCACTAATCCAGAAATGGATTTTTCTAGAATGAAAAGACACGTTAAAAGCGTAGTTGATAGTATAAAACCTCATGATTCAGTAGAAAGATTTGAAAACCTAGGCGTAACAGTTATTCAAAACGAAGCAAAATTTATTAACAAAACAACAGTTATAGCTAACGGAAATCAATATACTGCTAAAAAGTTTGTTATAGCTACTGGTTCTTCACCGTTTATTCCACCTCTTCAGGGGTTAGATAAAGTTTTATATTTAACTAATGAAACAATTATGGAATTAGAAAATTGTCCTAAACATTTAGTAATTATCGGTGGTGGCCCTATTGGCTGTGAGTTTGCTCAAAGTTATCGTAGAATGGGTGCAGAAGTTACAATTATAGAAACAAATTCCAGCATATTAATAAAAGACGAACCAGAAATAACTAAAACTTTAGTTCAACAGTTTAATAAAGAAGGTATAAAAATACTAACATCTACCAATGTTGAAGATGTTTGGAATATTAATGGAAAAATTGGAGTAAAAATAAACACTAATGGTGAAATAAGTGAAATAAAATGTTCTCATATATTACTTGCAACAGGTAGAAAAGCAAACTTAAACCTAGATTTAGAAAAAGCAGAAGTTAAATATACCAACAGAAATATTCTAGTAAATAAGCAAATGCGTACATCAAACAAAAATATTTTTGCAATTGGTGATGTTGCTGGGCCTTATCATTTTACTCATATGGCTGGGTATCAAGCTGGTATTGTAATTAGTATAATGTTATTTGGAAATGTTTTTGCAAAAGTAAATTATAACCAAGCACCTTGGTGTACATACATTGATCCGGAGCTTGCAAGCGTAGGTTTAACCGAAAGCTTAGCCAAAGAAAAATATGGTGAAAAACATATAAAATGCGTAACATTACCATGCTCTAGCACCGATAGAGCCAAAGCTGAAAGAAAAACCAAAGGATCAATAAAAGTTGTATTTGGTAAAAGTGGAAAAATATTAGGTGCCACAATGTATGGTCATTTAGCAGGGGAAATAATCCAACAATGGGGTATTTTAATTGCTAATAATATGAAAGCCCGCCATTTAGCAAAAGTTATTTGCCCCTACCCTACTTTTTCTGAAATAAACAAGCAAATTATTAGCGCTTATTACAAAGATACTTTTTATAGTGAACGCACTGGCAAAGTTAGCAGGTTTTTATTTAAGTATTTAGGTTAAATTGCTATAAAATAGATTGAACTAGTTCCATAATACCTACAACACCTAGCATGTGCCCATTTGCAGCTACAACTGGTAGGTTTCGTATTTTATTTTTACCCATTAATGCTAAGGCTTGCTGAACATTTTCATCTGGATCACAAATAACTAAATCTAATGACATAATTTGTGAAATTTGCATTAAAGCTGCATTTCTTCCATGTTCACCTAATGCTCTTGCAATGTCTCTTTCTGTTACTATGCCAACAAGTGCGCCATTATCATCAACTACTAATAAGGAATGGGCATTTGTTTTAAACATTTCTTGCACAGCTTCTTTTACTGAATAATTATGTTCTATTGCTTCTAATTGTTGGTTTGTACTATCCATAATATCTTGAATACGCATTTATTTATCCCCTATTATCACGCTGTCTGCGTTTGTAAAAAGTTTTAATATTTAAAGCATTGGAAAGCTTTTCTATATCTTCAAAAGAAAGTTCTATAATTTTCTTTTCTGCACGTTTTTCTATATATGCAATACTTTGTTTAAATATAGCCGATTTAAATTCTGCTAAAAGTGATGGATGAGGAGCAAAAAATGCCAAAGTCCAGCCATACTTATTTTGATTAGTTTTTTCAAACCATGCTTCTATAGGACACCTAAAACTATGACTAAACATAATTTTATCGGTGTTATTTTCCTCAACTTTTTTAAGCCTGTTACTAAATGTTGCGAGCATATTATCTCTCCCTTTATCATCACTACTATTTCATTTCCGCACTTGCTATATGTATACGATGCATGTTTTATGCCAAATATGTTAAATTTCTATATGACACTTTGTTAATATGGGATTGATATATTTGTTAAATTCTTGCAAATAAAAATCACCTAAAATAGGTGCTTTTTATTTGCCAATAGATTGCTGGCTCCACCATGCGACAGCTTTAAGCAACCTACTAATATCATAGCTTAAGCGTTTGAATTCACGGTGTTTTTCCATGGTTAGTTGATCCATGTATAATGATTTTTTAATCTCTATTTGCAGGCTATGTACATTACCTTTTGGGTTACCATACATACATACTATTTCCCCACCAGAAAATGGATCATTTATTGAAACACTATAGCCCATATTTTCAATTGTATCTTTTACAAACTTTGTAAACGCTGGTTCACAAGTTTC
>JALTLI010000180.1 GCA_027005635.1 Alphaproteobacteria bacterium | reverse complement strand
CTTACTTTTAGTTACTTTTCTTATGTGCGTTAATCAAACTTAATTGTGCTAGTAACTGCTGTTTTTATTCAATTTTCATTTTATTATTTATATTTTGGAGTTTTTAATGAACATTATACACATTTCAAATGCAGAGCCACGCATCAAAAAAATGGTTAAAAAAGCACAAAAATTAATTAGTGCAGGTAATAACAAGTTTTTTAATGCTATATCTGATCTTGGTATGTACCTAGAAGATGTTGGCTATTATTTGTTATTATCTGATAGTTGTAGTCAGTTGGTTTGTTCTGCTCGGCGGTGTAATCCTCGTTTTGGGGCGCTTTTAGGTACTAAAAATATTCCAATTAAACCAAGAAAACCAAAAAGTATTATTGAAAAATTTCATTACAATAATACTGTTGGTTATGCCGTTAATATTAATGCTTGGGCAGATGTTATTTTTAAAAATGGTGAAACATTAACTGTTCCAGATAATGAAATTAGCTATCAAGATTTAAATTGTTTGATACTTAACATCAAAATTGCCTATACATTATTTATGGAAGGAGATTATGTTTCTTCGTACAAAGTTTTAAAAGCAACTGAGTACTATGTAGAAAAAATTAATACTGGCGTTAAGGATACAAAAATTAATTCAATTTATATGAAACGTGTTCCGGTGGCTTATCTTAATGACTGGGCTAATTTTTGTAATTTTATGTCTGAGCATAAAGATATTAGTTATACCATATGTTCAGCCAACCCAATTAAGCGCCAGAATGTTATTAAACGTAAGCCTAATCAATTCAGAATGTATTGTGCAGATAGTGTTAACTTAGCTGTTATTAAAAATATGTATGATGAAAGTTATGCAAATCCTACTGAGCTTTCACGAGCTAATCAAATTGATGATTTAGTAACTGTACTATTAAATGAGGTGGAAAGTGAAGATGATATTAATCATAGTCTTGCCGAAATTTTAATGATGTCAATGAATATTGCTAAAGAAGATAATCTTAATAAAAAATATGCATTTATTAAAATTATGCTTCCTAAGGAAGATGCAGATATTGTTAATATTCTTAATAGTAAAGTTGATGATAGGTATCCGATTAAGTTTACTATTTATACTAAAAAATAAGCGTATTAAAAGCCCAGAGTAAAATCTGGGCTTTTTTGTGGATTTTATAGTGATTTGCCTTAACACTTAGACAGTTAAAACTTCTATAAGATGTTATAAATTTATTGTTTAAAGCTATAATAATAGCGGGCTATATTAAGTTTTAAAGAATGAAGTTATGGCATCTTTAGTGTTAAGGAAAATCACTATATAGTTTACTTAGCCTGATCTAATAATCTATTTTTAATATCTTCGGCTAATTTTCTATCGGCATCGTCGTCCATTTGTTCAGTTATAATAATTTCTGCCATTAAGTTTTTCCAATCTGTTTCTGTTGATTGAGGAAATACTCTTTGATCTAAATAAATTTCCCAGAAAATAGCAACTTCATTACTAATCCTCGGATCAATAACAATTTGGCGTTGGTATCCTAAAATTGCAGTATCATGCAAAGAAACAATAACTTGCTTACGTGTATGATAAGCTAAATTACCACGAAAATTAGCACCTAAAATTGGCTCTAAAATTGTATATAAATCTTCTTCTGAATCTACTACACCATCTCTGCAACGGTTATCTTCTGGCATTATGTAGCCAAAACGTGTAATCATATCTGTTGTTGCTGGTGGAAAATCAAAATCTATTTCTTTTCCTTCACGTGTTAATACAATGTTGTATTTTTGTGGTTCTACCGCTGTACTTGCTATGTATTTTAAATCTTCTGTCACTGATTCCATTTTCATATCTTACCCTGCTATTGATATAGATTTATTTCTATATCACCCCTTTTTATTATTCTTGTTTTTGTTTAGAGAGTTATCTCACCACATTTTATAATCGCGCCCTAACCGTGAAAGAATTTTACTATTCCCATAATGTGGCGAGCTTTATATTTAAGAGGTTTATTTTTATTAAAAAAGTATAACTTATTTTATTATTAATTAAAAAATACTTAATTTTGTTTTTTTATTAAGAATTTATATGAAAAGGTCTTAAATATAAATTCTATCCTCTTACTCTCTACAACCTTATGAACTTAGTAAAAATAATTTTATTTCTAAAATTGACATTTTGCTGACTGTTTGTATACATATGAATATAAAAATCGCTATACCATCACTATATAATTGGTTTTTAGCATAAATCTGCTATAGTATTTTTCATGGAAACACAAACAAAAGTAAAAATAGTGCCAGAAGAAAATGATCGTTTGGCAATTAAACAGGAACTAGTTCAAGCAGGGCTTGATCCTGAAGCTGTATCTGAACTTGGCTATGAAAATACTCCAGATGCAGAAATTCCACAAAATGATATTATAGGTTTACGCACGCCAAAACCTGCATGGTTGCGCGTTAAAGCTCCGCAATCTGCAAAATACATTGAACTTAAAAAACAAGTCCAAGAAAAAAAACTAAATACAGTTTGTGAGCAAGCGGCTTGCCCAAATATTGGTGCGTGTTGGGCAACTGGTCACTTAACCACCATGATTTTAGGTGATACTTGCACCAGAGGCTGTGCATTTTGTAATATTAAAACAGGTAGACCAAATAAAGTTGATGAAAATGAGCCAGAAAATGTTGCCAAGTTAATAAAAGAATTAAACTTGAAGCATGTTGTTATAACTTCTGTTGATAGAGATGATTTAGAAGATGGTGGCGCAAACCATTGGGCAAAATGTATAAAACAAGCAAAAAATGCATCTAGTGAAGTTACGGTTGAAATTTTAACTCCTGATTTTCGCCGTAAAGAAGAAAATATTGATATAGTAGCAGATGCTATGCCAGATGTTTTTAATCATAATTTAGAAACTGTACCACGTTTATACAGAACAATTCGCCCAGGTGCGCGTTATTTTGGTTCTTTACGATTATTGCAAAGGGTAAAAGAGCGTCACCCTAAAATATTTACAAAATCTGGTATAATGGTTGGTTTAGGTGAACAGAGGGAAGAAGTTTTACAAGTTATGGACGATATGCGTTCTGCCGGAGTAGATTTTATTACTATTGGTCAATATTTACGCCCAAGCAAGCATCATTATCCTATACGTGAATATGTAACACCTGAACAATTTAAAGAATATGAGCGCATGGCAAAACTTAAAGGATTTCTGATGATTTCTTCTACACCTTTAACCCGTTCTAGTTATCATGCAGATAAATATTTTGCTGATTTAAAAAAAGCTAGAGAAAGCTAATAAATTCTTAAAACAAAAAAAGGAGCTACCCATGAACTCCTTTTTCATTGCTAGATAATTACAACAATTTATTCGTTATTTTAGTAACAGTGTAATTAGAGTTGTTTGAATTTAACATGCTCATGATGTTTTTATTTATATTTTCCAACATGTTTTCATAAAACAACTTAAATTCTGCATCTTCATAATGCATGCCTAATATTTCTTGAATTTTAGCAATAAGTAAGTTCTTGTAATTAAAAAATACATCACTAGCAGTGCAACTAGTTGCATTATTTTTTAGTTTAAACTCAATATTAACATCTATATCAACACCATAAGGCGCAAGTGATTCAGTTAATGTATTGAGATTATTAACTAGGGCTGGTTCTTGTAAGTTTTGCATGATAGGTATGGCTCCTAAAAAGAAACATCTGAAATTAGAGGTTTCTATAGTAAAAAGAAAAGGTATGTAACCTTTTAAGCTTATACAACATATAATTGGTTAGTCAAATTAAAAATATATAAAAGTAAAAGACATTTTATTTTGAAATGGCTTTTACTTTTTAAAATGAAATTACTATATTAAATTAATTTATCTAATATTTTACTAACAACTGTATTGTTGGCAAATTCTGATGTTTCAACTTGTCTTTGCCCTGTATTAGCAACCATTGAATCACCAGAACCCGGAATTTGTATTTCCACTAAGCGGGCTTCTTTTTTACCAACTCCATTAATAGAAACATCTATTGGATCAGGGTTACTACCTGGTAAATCAAGAGATTTTTTGTTGCTTTCTTCTCTTTTTGATAATGGTTCACCACTTCCTGGCATTGAAAATTCAGATACTTTTGCTTCTCTTTTTAAAGTATCTTTAACATCTTGGACAATTCTTTCAAGTTGTTGACTTACAGAAACTTCAATTTTATTATCATCTGGTTGTTGTTTTTCAACTTCTTTTGCAACACGAGCTTCTATTTTTGCCATGTTTACTTGCTGTGGCTGTTTAATTGTTACTTTTTCTGGTTGAGTATTAACCTTGATTTTTTCTAGGTATGAAGTAACCCCAGCAACATCTTTTAGAAGTTTACTGCGTAAAGTACCTTTTCCTGATTTTAATTTATCAATTAGTGATACTGTTTCTATTAAATTATTTTTTTCAGTTCCACTAAGTGCTTTTGAAGATGCAATACGTGACATAAGACGCCTTGAATATGGCGAATTAGATAGATTATCTACCGCTGTCGGTTTTGCCATTTTGCCTTTTGCTGTGTTATTAGAAGTATTCCCCGTACTTCCCACAGCATTAGCATTTGCTGTGCTTTTTATTTCCATGTCTCTCCTGACCCCCTTTAAAATAAGCCTTCCTAGCCTAAGTATTTATGGTATACTACCTTAATTGAGAATAAACAAAAAACAGAATATAAGCAAGCACTTAATATATATGACAAATAAAATCAACAGAAGAAACTTTTTTTTGCAAGCTGGTGGTGTAAAAAAGTTACTATCTAAAAAAGACAAAAAGTATCATATATTACAAGATGTTAAGTATGAAATATCCATTGAAGGCTCTGAGGTGGATACCATTATTTTTTATGTGGGAAATTCTTCTTGTTTACAAAATAAAATTAACTTGCCTTATGTCAGTTTTTTGGAGGATCCCTTTGGAAAAACTGACATTTTCTTTGATAGTTTATTGAAAAAAAACAATGTCGCACCTACAAATAGGTATATAATAACTGATATTCTACCAGATAAATCTAGTAATTTTTGGGATAAAATAATTTGGATTACAAAAGAAATACCGCAAGAAATACCTAAAATAAATTGCCCAATTTTAATAGTTCAAGATATTGAAAATTTTGATGCCAGTCGTTCTCCAGCTGAATTATTACCAATGTTAGCAAAAAAAAGTGATATCTTTATTGCCCAAAGGTTGGATTTAAGCAGTAAAAATAACCCAGCTACGAAGCGAGTTTACGATTTTTTAAACGAATAACTTTTGAAAACCAGCCTTGAACTTCTTTTTCAGCTAAAGTAACTCTTTCAACTTCTAAGCTTAAATCTTTTAATCTTGTGCAGATATCACCATAACCTCGTTCTAAAAGTTCTACACCCGTTAGAAGTGTTGTTCCTTCTGCTATTGCTGCGGCAATAACATAGGCTAAACCTGCTCTTAAATCTGGTATTTGAATTGGTTCATCTATGGCAGTTAATGGTGTTTTACCCATTATTAGAGCACTGTGTTTGTAATTATGATCTGCAAAACGACACTTTTTACCTAAACATTGAGTAGTAAGCTGTGTTTTTGCCCCAAGTTTATTAAGGGTTTCCATATAACCAAAACGGCTTTCATAAACAGTTTCATGAACTGCGCTCATGCCATCTGCTTGGGTAAGTAAAATTGCAAAAGGTTGTTGCCAATCTGTTGAAAACCCAGGGTAGACATCGGTTTCTATCATGGCTGGTTTTAATTCCGTGGCTTTAAAAAATCGAATACTATCTGGGCCTAAAAATTCGTATCCACCGCCAACTTGCTGGTAGTATGAAAGGTAATTACCTAAAGTATTTGCTTTAATTCCATGCACTGTAATATTGCCATCTGTTGCACAAGCAAGTGATGCCCAGCTAGCGGCTTCAATTCTATCACCTAAAATCTGCATTACGGTACCATGAAGTTTTTCTACTCCTTCAATACGGATTTCTCTGTTTGGTTGGAAGAAAATAATCGCCCCCATAGAACGTAACATAGTAATTAGTTCAATAATTTCAGGCTCAACCGCTGCATTAGTTATTACACTTGTACCTTCAGCAAGTACACTTAAAAATAAGCAAGTTTCTGTGGCACCAACACTAGGGTAATCTAGGTTAAAATGAGTACCTCGCAATTTATCTTCAATATTTGCTTTATAACCGTATTCATCACAAATAACTTTTGCGCCAAATTTTTCTGCGGCAGTTGTATGAAAATCAACTTTACGCGCCCCAATTTTACAGCCACCTAAAATTGGGATATTAGCTTTAGAAAAACGATGTAATAAAATTGGTAATAATAAAATAGGAATACGATTATTCCGAGAATCAGGGATTACAACCTTTGAAGTATCCATATTAGATGGATCAATTTCTAATTCAGTATCAGAAAGCCACGTAACTTTAACACCAATTCTGCGTAGTAACTCTGCGGTAATTTCCACGTCATCAATAGCAGGTGCATTAGTAAGGCGCGTTATACCATCTGTTAAACATGCAGCAACCATTGCTTTTGTTGCAAAGTTTTTTGCTCCTAAACAGGTAACTTCACCGGTTATTGGTTTTCCGCCTGTTATTTTATATGCTACTGTTTTCGCCATTTTAGTTCTCTAGTAATTAATAATAGGCGCACTATAACCATTTATTAATAAAAAAGCCACTAAACATTTATGTTATGTACTCCTTTCAAGGGTTAAAAATCATTTTTCTCCATTTTTTTAAACAAATATGTTATTTTTACTTTCATAAATAATAAATACTAATGCAAAGGCTTATAAAATGCACACAATTCAAGATATTTTTGATACAATCAAAGAACAAGATATTCAATTTGTAGATTTTCGTTTTACTGATTTACGCGGAACATGGCATCATATAACTACAGATATTGACATGCTAGAAGAAAACACCTTTGCAGAAGGTTTTAATTTTGATGGTTCTTCCGTTGAGGGTTGGTGTCCTATTCATAAATCAGATATGTTTTATGTTCCAGATATCTCAACTGCCCACATAGACCCATTCATGAGCCATCCAACACTTGTACTTGTATGTTCAATTGTAGATGCAGAAACTGGTAAAATGTACCATAAAGATCCACGAACTATTTCCCAAAAAGCAGAGGAGTATCTTGAAAAAACAGGTATTGCAGATACTGCATATATGGGGCCAGAGCTTGAATTCTTCTTATTTGATGATGTGCGTTTTAAATCTGATATTAATGAAAGTTTTTATCATATAGATGCAGCATCTGGTAGCTGGAATACAGGCGTAAAACAAGAACAAGGCAACACTGGATTTATTGCACCTGTTAAAGGTGGTTATTTTAAAATGCCTCCTGTTGATAAGGGGCATGATATTCGCTCTGAAATGCTAAATGTTATGAAAAAACTTGGTATGCCAACACGTTTGCATCACTCTGAAGTTGGAACTGCTAGTCAATCTGAAATTGGTGTAGATGCCTCCACACCTATGAGCAAAGCTGATGAAATTCAACTAACAAAATATGTAGTACGCACAGTTGCTGATACTTACGGTTTAACTTCAACATTTATGCCTAAGCCTTTAGCCGGAGATAACGGTAATGGTATGCATGTTCATCAATCATTATGGAAAAATGATAAACCTATTTTTGCTGGTAAGGGTTATAATGGTTTGTCTAAAGATGCATTATATTACATAGGTGGAATTATTAAGCATGCCAAGGCAATTAATGCTTTTACTAACCCGTTAACTAATAGTTATAAGCGTTTAATTCCAGGGTTTGAAGCTCCTGTTATTCTAACTTATGCTGGTAGAAATCGCTCTGCGGCTATTCGTATTCCTGCTTGTAATTCTGCTAATGCTAAGCGTATTGAAGTTCGCTTTCCAGACCCAGGTGCTAACCCATATTTAGCATTTTCTGCAATGCTTATGGCTGGTATAGATGGGATTAAAAACAAAATTGATCCTGGTGAAGCAATGGAAGAAGATTTATACGAACTAAACGAAAAAGATTTAGCAAAACTTCCACAAGTTTGCGGTAGCCTGCGTGAAGCATTACAAAACCTAGATAAAGATAGAGAATTTTTAAAACAAGGCGATGTATTTAATGATGATGTAATAAATTCATATATTGAACTAAAAATGCAAGATGTTATTAAGCTGGAACATAACCCACACCCTGTTGAATTTGAAATGTATTATGGTATTTAATTTATAGTGATTTTATGCATATAACAAAGTTAAACCTAACAACTTTTAGGAATATAACATCTTTATCAATAAAAGTAGATGATGCAAAGTTGATAGCCTTAGTTGGTAAGAATGGTGCAGGTAAAACTAATATATTAGAGGCTATATCCCTTCTTTCTCCGGGGAATGGTTTGCATAAAGCTAAACGAGAGTTACAAATCCAAAATGGGCTAAACAGTTGGGGAATTCATGCTTGTATTAGTAAACCAGCTAGTAGCCATAAAGTTGGAATGCTATATAACAAAGGTAAACGCAGTATAAAAATTGATGATGAAACTGCTGAAATTCAATCTGATTTAGCACGTATTGGAAATATTTTATGGTTTACCCCACGTATGGATAGGCTATTTTTAGATAACGCCCAAGCAAGACGCGAATTTTTTGATAGGCTAGTTTATAGTTTGTATCCTAAACATGCACAAAATCTTTTACGTTATCGCCATCATTTAAAAAATCGTTTAAAATTATTAAAAACTAATGCAAATAATAACTGGTTAAATATTGAAGAAGAGCAAATAACTAAATTTGCCATAAAAATTATGCAGAGTAGGGAAGAGTTTTTAGAAAAACTTTTACAACATTTACCAGAAATAGAGCTATCTTTAACTGGTTCTGCCCATAAAGTATTGGCAGAAGAAAACCCATTTAATAAATTTATTGCATATATGGAAGAAAATAGAGAGCGTGATTGTATATATGGAAGCAGTAGCTTTGGGCCTCATAGAACTGATATAAATGGAAGGTTATTAGAAAATAACATTCCATTAAATCAAACATCAACAGGGCAACATAAAAAATCTATTTTGCATATATTACTTGCTAATGCGCGGTTAAATCATACACAAACTGGCGTAACACCGTTGATTTTATTAGATGAAATTACTGCTCATTTAGATGAAAAAGTAAAACATATTTTATTTGATGAATTAGCTAAAATGGGTACTCAAATTTGGATGACTGGCACAGAAGAAAGCCTTTTTAATGGGCTAAAACCAGATGTTTTTATTAAAGTTGAAGATGGTGAAGTGGTATAAACCTAGTCAGGTAAAGCAGCACCCATAATATTTGCTCCTGCATCTACATAAACTATTTCTCCGGTTACACCGCTAGATAAATCACTAAGTAGCCACAATGAGCTTTTACCAACTTCTTCAATAGAAACATTTTTACGTAAAGGTGCTATTTTTTCATTAGTGGAAAGAATAGTTTTAAATCCACCAATAGCACTAGATGCCAAAGTACGAATTGGCCCTGCTGAAATTGCATTTACGCGCACACCTTGAGGCCCTAAATCTGCTGCCATATAACGAACAGAAGCTTCTAAGGCGGCTTTTGCTACGCCCATTACATTGTAATTTGCAATAACTTTTTCTGCGCCAAAATAGCTTAAAGTTAAAATTGAAGCATCTTTACTTAATAATGGCTCGGCATATTTTGTTACTATGGCTAATGAATAAACTGAAATATCCATAGTGTTTTTGAAATTATCACGGGTTGTATCAATGAACCTACCTTTAAGTTCTTCCTTATCAGAAAATGCCACGGCATGAACTACAAAATCAAGTTCTCCCCATTCTTCCTTTAAACTGGCGAACATTTTTTCAATTGAAGTATCATCACATACGTTACATTCATATATTTTATCTGAATTTAATTTTTCTGCTAAAGGTTCTACTCTGCGTTTTAAATTTTCTCCAGTATAAGAAAAAGCAAGCTCTGCACCTGCTTCATGCAATGTTTTTGCTATACCCCAAGCAATAGAGCGCTCATTTGCTACGCCCATTACTAAACCACGTTTATTTTTCATTAATGTTTTCATGGTATAATTATTAACATATTTTTATTAATAAAAAAACACCCAACGTAAGTTGAGTGTTTTAGTTTTACTCGCTAATAAAATT
>JALTLI010000179.1 GCA_027005635.1 Alphaproteobacteria bacterium | reverse complement strand
TGCTTAGTTATAACTTCTTTTTTTATATTTTTTTTAATTTTTGGTTTGTAGTAATTTTCAACATCTCCTTCATTTGCTTCAATTCTTTCATCAACAACTTCAACAGAAACAGGATAACTACCAGCAGAAAGTAAAACTGCTAATCCACGTGCCTGAGCATCTGATAATTTATTAGTAATTTTAATTTTGCCACTTCTAATAACTTCCATAATTGTCGGAGCCATATATACCGTATCTTCAAATAAAATTGCTATTCTTTTACCAATATTATTTGCACTTACTTTTGCTAATTTTCTAGTACCATTTTTATTAAGAATAGCCATCACATATGCCTGATAATTATCATTATCGGCTTTAACTTGCATTATATCTCTGTTAGTTATGAAAGGTCTTTTATTAAGTAAATATGGTATTTTTTGTCCGCCAGAATATTTATAAAACAGCTTGCTTCCATTGTAATTCCTACGAACTAAAGCCTCTTGAGGTGTCATACTTGTATCTTCTAATAAAAAAGTCAGCTTTGCACTTCTGGTTATTAGGTTTTTAAAACTTTGGATGTTTTTTTCTTGCGCAGTAGGAACTTCTACTAAAATATGAGTTTCACCAACTCTACTAATTAATGGATTTTCAATGCCAAACCCTTGTAATCTTCTGTATAAAATACCCATTATATCGGGGACAGATCTATTAATTAGTTTCTTCTCAACAGTATTATTAAATTTTACTATAAACCTATTATCATGTTGTAAAATTTCAATATTTTTTATTTTGCTTTTTAATAAATTATAAATTGCACTATGTTGTTTTTCTATTGGAGCACTAAATGATACCCCGCCATTTTTAGTATTTTCCAGAAATAGATAACTAAATAAATCTTCTCCCATGAAGCGGTTTTTATTTAATATATTTTTAACTTTTGTTCTTAGCCCTTGCCTCTCAAGCATTTCTTCGTAGTGAACACGCAACATAATTGAAGTTGTACCAGCAGTTTTAACATTTAACGCAATAGCGTAGCTAAAGTTACTGATACATAAAATGTAGCTAGCAACAATAATTATTAGGGTACGGTAAAAAAAGTTATGCATTATATTTATTTGTGTTATTTTCATACTTGTTATATGCAAATCATATTAAACAAATAAAGTTATAATAACAAGTATATTAAAGTATTAGAAAATGTTTAACACTGCTCTTATTTTTATAAAACCAGAAAGCACTCACGCTTTTAAAACAGTTAATAAATTAATCAATCAGCTAAAAAGTACTTCTTTAAAAGCAAAGATTGTTACAACACAGGAATATATTCATTTTTTCAAAGAACATTTTACAAATACACCAACTATTTTATTTGATGAAATTTCAGCAAAAAAATCCATAGCATTTTCCATTGGCGGAGATGGTACATTTTTATTTAGCGTACAAAAAATAGCATCTTTAAATATTCCAATAGCAGGCATACACCAAGGAAACCGTGGGTTCTTAACTTTATTTATGCCACAAGATATTCCCCAATTAATCAAAGATATTACAAACAACAAAATATCTACCCAAAAAATACCATTATGGAACGCCAAGGTAAGTAATAAAAACAAAGATATTTTATTTATAAATGAATTTATTTTACAGCGTGATGCCAGCAATAAAATGATAAAATATACATTTGATATAGAAAATCTAGGAAGTTTTGACGGACGAGCAGATGGCATAATTATAGCAAGTGCCACAGGTTCAACCGCCTATAATTTAACAGCTGGAGGAAGTATTGTTCACCCAGATATTCAGGCTTTAAGCTTAACGCCTATTTGTCCGCATAATTTGTGTCATAAAACAATTATTGTGCCACCCTATAACATTAAACTAACTTTAAATAATGATACAGCTGGCATAAGTTTTGATGGGTTTAGCGCTGGAGAAATTAAAGCAAATGATACAATAAATATTAGTAAAACTAAAAATAAAATTACTTTTATTAAACCACAAAACTTAGAATACCTTCAACATGTTAGCAGTAAAATATTTTAAGTTTATCTTGGTAAAACACGTAGCGGGTTAATTGCTTGAGCGTTTCTTCTTACTTCAAAATGCAACTGAGTTAAATCTACATTTCCGCTATTACCAGCAATGGCAATAACTTCACCTTTTTTAACTTTTTTGTTTTTTGTTACCATGTTTTTTGAATTGTGTGCATAAGCTGTAACGTAACCATTTTTATGACGAATTAAAATTAAATTACCGTAAGATTCCAAACCATCATCAGAGTAAATAACCGTACCATCTTCCACTGCCAAAACCGGAGTATTTGGTGCTACAGCAATATTTATCCCCATGTGGTTTATTCCTGCACCTTTTTCCCCAAATGATTTAATAATTTTACCTTTTACTGGCCAAATCATACCTTTTTTATAAGAGTTAACAACTCTATTAATTTTAGCTTTACTTGGTTTGTTTAATACTTTCTCAGCAGCTAATTCTGCTTGTGTAATAGTAACCACTCCATCTTTAGATGGAATACTAAGTAACATACCTGCGCGTAAATCTTGTGGTCTATCAATATTATTATACATCATCAAATCAATAGGAGTTACCCCATATTTTTTACCAATTCTGTATAAATTTTCCCCAGGTTGAACCGCATGTTGCTGCACAATACGTGCTGGAGGTTTTGGTAATGATTTAATTAATTTAGGTTTTTCTTTATTAACTACTTTAATATTTTTTTCAAATCTTGAACGAGTCAATGAATATCTATTATTTTTAGTTTGATTAAGTTCATTTTCTTGCGGAATTGTTAACTTTTGACCAATACTTAAAAAGTTTTCATTAGGCATACCATTTCTATCCATAATATCTTTTATAGGCACATTAAACCTACGTGCAATAATATGCATATTATCACCTTGCTCTACTGTATAAGTAACAACAGCTTTTTTAGATTTTTTAGGAAGAGTATCAGTAGTTCTTTCTGGCAAGCTTTCTTCTTCCCAAGTTAAATTAGATACCTTAACTTGAGCAACTGGCTCAACCGGATAAACACTATAACCATCTACAACTTGTGCAGGATCTTGTGTTAAAGCACAAGATGCAAGCAAACTAATTGATAACAAACTAAGGCTTTTATAAACTATTGTTTTCATTTTTTTATAACTCCGCCATAAATTTTAATAAAACTATTACTACTATTAATATAACACTAACTACCATGGTAATCACTTTAAAGTTATGCTCTATCCAGCCTTTAAATGATGAACCACCACGCCATAACAACCATGCAATAATAAAGAACCTTGCCCCGCGTGAAATAGCAGATGCAATAATAAATCTTGTCATATCTGCTTGCAACATACCGCTAGCAATAGTAAATATTTTATACGGTATAGGTGAAAACCCTGCAACACCAACAATATAAACATCATATTCTGCGTACCATTGGCTAAATTTAGCAAATGCTCCGTCCATTCCGTAAAATGATATAATACTTGTGCCGATAGTATCGTAAAAATAAGCACCCAACATAAAACCAACAATACCACCAGTAACTGAACCTATTGTACAAATTAAAGCGTAACGAAAAGCTTTATCAAAATTCACGATAATCATTGGAATAAGTAAAACATCTGGTGGGATTGGAAAAAATGATGATTCAGCAAAAGCCACAGCAAACAGCCACATTTCTGCATGTGGATGAGCAGCTAATTTTAAAACTTTTTCGTATAGTTCTTTAAACATAATAAATTACAAAGCCCTTTTCACTTTAACACCTTCTTCACCAACCAGTGGTACAAAGCGTACATCACATAAATATTCTTCAACAATACTACCATCATCACGCTTACCATAGCGCATTAATTTTTGCACTCCATTTTCTTCACCTATAGGAATAACTAATATTCCGTTAACATTCAACTGTTTTAATAATGATTGCGGAACTTGCGGAGAACCAGCGGTAACAATAATTCTATCAAATGGAGCCTGTTCTGCCCAGCCCAAGGTGCCATCACCAACTTTAGTAACAAAATTATGAATATTCATTTTATTTAAAATAGCTGTTGCATCAGCAGATAAACTTGCAAAGCGTTCAATAGTAAATAACCGACGAACCAACTTACACAAAATAGAAGTTTGGTAACCAGAACCTGTACCAATTTCTAGAACTTTGTTATTAGGTTGAATTTCCAGAGCTTCTGTCATTTTAGCAACAACAAATGGCTGAGAAATAGTTTGGTTTTCCCCAATTGGTAATGCTTCATTACGGTAGGCCTGATTATAAAATGCCCGTGGTAAAAATTCTTCCCGCGGGATAATGCTCATGGCTTTTAATACAGAAGCATCTTTAATGCCCATATTTGCTAGCTCAGCAGTCATTTTTTCACGGAGTTCTTGGGTGCTTAAAATCATTGGTTATTTTTTTAATTCTTAGGTTGTTACTAATATAATCTATAACACAAATTTAATAAAAATTATAATTTTATATGGTAGCGACAAGTTTTATTTTCCGGAGAATATTTACTATTAATAATATCTTGTAAAATACCTCCATTTTTTTCTATTACTTTGCAAGAAGCTTTATTTTTTTCATTACAAGTAATTAAAACGTATGGATATTCTGTTTTATTTAGCTTATTCAACATAAGTTTAAGCATTTTTGTAGCATAGCCCTGCCCCATCATACTTGGGCGAATACTGTAACCAATATGACCACCGAATTCTAATAAATATGGTGGTAAATTAAAATCTCTTAAGGCTATTTGACCAATAAAAGTATCATCATTTTCAACTAACCAATATTCAGTTTGTTGAACACGGGGCACAATATCACCATTAGGCAACGTACAGTTTAAAGATGTATCTGCTCTATTTTTATAATAGGCAGGTACATTAACTGCAATTTCTTGCATTTGCTCAAATGTAAAATAATTACTATCTCCAAAAGTAAATTTTGGTTCAACTAATGCACTTAAAAATGAAATTTCTGCATCAAATGTGGGTGCTTTTTGTAACTTTAAACTACCCATTATTTAACAGAAATAACTTTTTGACCACCCATATATGGCTGTAAAACATCTGGAATTGTTAAGCTACCATCTTCATTTTGATAATTTTCCAGTATTGCAACTAAAGTTCTACCAGTAGCTAAACATGATCCATTAAGTGTATGAACAAATTCAGTTTTACCTTCTTTGTTTTTAAACCTTGCTTTCATGCTTCGTGCCTGAAAATCTCCACAATTAGAACAAGATGAAATTTCACGGTAAGTATTTTGAGTAGGAACCCACGCTTCAATATCGTATGTTTTTTTAGCACTAAACCCCATATCACCAGTACATAAAATAATTGTACGATACGGAATATTTAATTTTTCCAAAATTTCTTCAGCATTTTTTGTTAATTCATTTAAAAGTTCATCACTTTTTTCTGGGTGAGCAATTACTACTTGTTCAACTTTAAAGAATTGGTGCATTCTTATATAACCACGAGTATCTTTACCAGCTGATCCTGCTTCACTTCTAAAACAAGGTGTCCATGCACACATTTTAATTGGTAGGTTTTCTGGTGCTACAATTGTATCTCTCATAGAATTGGTTAATGGCACTTCGGCAGTAGGAATTAACCATCTATCATCACCAACATTAAAAGAATCTTCGGCAAATTTTGGCAACTGACAAGTTCCAATCATAGATGCATCATTTACAATTAAAGGTACAGATACTTCTGTAAAACCTTTATCACGTAAATGATCTAGCATAAAAGTAGCAATAGCACGTTCGAGCCTTGCAATATCACCTTGTAACCAAGCATAGCGCGCACCTGTTAATTTTGCGCCTGTGGCAAAATCTAGCCCTAATTTTTCACCAAATTCATAATGAGGAGACGGTTCAAAATCAAATTCACGTGGAGTCCCCCATTTTTTAATTTCAACATTATCATCTTCATCTTTTCCTGCTGGAACACAATCTTCTGGTATGTTTGGTAGCGCTATTAATGCATTTTCAAGTTCTATATTTGCTTGTCTATCTTGTTCCTCTAAATTTTTAACTGCTGGTGATATGCCTTGCATTTCCTCTAAAAGTGCAGCTGCATCACCACCTTTAGCTTTTAGCATACCAATTTCCTTGGAAATAGTTTTACGTTTTGCTTGGAGTTCCTGCATTTTATTAATTATATTCCTACGGGTTTTATCCAGCTCTAGTAAGTTGGAAGATGTTACAGAACTTCCACGGTTTTTCATCGCAGTATCAAATTTTTCTGTATTTTCACGTATCCATTTTATATCGAGCATTTTTTTATCCCTGTAGTAGATTTATATTTATTTAAAAGGTACTATCTAAAAATTAATGAATTGTTGCAAGTAAAAACAAGTTGAATTGTTATTTTTCTTCATTATTTTCAATTTCTTCTGCTGTGGCTTCTATAGGCTTTAGATTTTTAGCTAGTAATAATGCACCTTCATATAAAAATAGCATAGGTAAGGCTAGCATTATTTGAGACATTGGATCTGGTGGAGTAAGAATTGCTGCAAGAATAAAAATAGCAACAATTGCATAGCGCCTACTTTTTTGTAATGTTTCTAATTTTACTACTCCTGCTTTTACTAAAATTAAAATTATAACTGGCATTTCAAATGCTAAACCAAAGGCAAACACCATTTTACTAAAAAATGCCAAATAATTCTTAACTGATGGCAAGGCAACAACTGTTTCTGTTTGAAATTGAAAGAAAAATTCAGTTACCAAAGGCATAACAACAAAATAAGTAAATACCCCGCCTGTATAAAATAAAAATGGAGTAAAAAATAAAAATGGAGCTACCATTTTGCGCTCATTTTCATATAATGCTGGCACTGTAAATTTCCATATCTCCCATAAAATAACGGGGAAGCCTAAAAATAAACCACCTAAAAATGAGAGCTTTAAATAAGTAAAAAACAATTCAGGAACACCAATAAATACAAGTTGTGAAGGTGCATTTTCACCTGCTAGAACTGGTGCAACTAATATTTTAAATAAAGGTTCTTTGAATATGTAGCATAAAATCATACCAGCTAAAACCACGCCACAAGCAACAAGCAAGCGATTGCGTAATTCAGTTAAATGATCTGTCATTGTCATATCCATGGTTTATTTATAACTTATCAAGCAAAAAAAAGCCACTCCGAAGAGTGACCTTGTTAACGTAGTTTTAATATTTAATAATTAGCATTTTGATATACCGAAGAAGACCTTCATGAATAATAATGCCATGTTTAATAATTTGAACAAATTTATCAAACTTTTCTGCGTTATTTTGTGTTTTACAATTAATATTAATTATATTGTCATTTTCAAAGTTAATAACGGTATTAGCAAGGTCAACCCCGCTTTTTTCACATGCACGAAATAACAAACCTTTTTCATCAAGTTTATCTGGTATAGTTGGGATTTCTTCTGAGTTAATACCGCGCTGTAAAATTTTAGCACAGTAAAACCAATCTTTTTTATTTTTAGCTTCAATAATTACTTGCATAAAATTCTCCTAGAATTCAAATTGAGCACCTTTAATACTATTTAAATTATTTTCACCAAATTCATAAGCATTAACTAAACTAAAACAAACATTAGAAAAAGCCATTTTATCATCACCTGAATAATTTACAATTACTTTAAATTCATCAGGTTCTTCACTGGTAGAAACTTTAAAATCAGTTAAAGGAAGCCCCCACTTAGTACATACGCGACCAACAACACCGCTTTCATGGAGAGATGGCAGTATACTATCATTTTCAACTTTTGCCTGTTTGTTTCTACCAACGTAAAAACTTTTATAAACTGCCCATAGTGCTTCTAACGTATTTGTTTGAATAACTAATTTCATATATTACTCCAAGGAAATATTTACATACTTACCAAATTTAGGGATACTGCATGCTTCTTTGATGGAACGGATTAAAATAAGAATAAATCTGAATATACTAGCATCTTGCTCATACTCACATTTAATAATTATTTGTTTATGATCATCCATTTTACTGTAATCAACCGAAACATTTTCTGGTTGAATACTACTTTTTTTACATGCCCATTCAATGGCATTTATTTTGTTTAAGTTATCTGCACTTGTTATTTTTAAGTGAGAACATATTTGAATACAGTTGATGTAATCAGTTGATATTACAATTGATTTTTCCATAATTTTATTAGTTGCTTATTAGGCTAACTAATTCTCATGGTTATTGAAAAATTAAAGATATTTCTTGGTACAGATGCTAAGATTATTACATAAGATAAGGCTAGTCAATTTTTTAAACATCATCAAAGCTTTTAATAAAATTATCTATCATTTTTCTGATTTTACCAACAACCATGCCAACTTTACGCGCGGCATCAGGCATTTGAGCCGGCCCTATAACAACCAAAATAACAAACAGAACAATAAATAGTTCTAAAAAACCAATATCTGGCAACATTATTTTTTAGCTTTTGTTGTAGTTTTCTTTTTAGTTGCAGGCTTTTTTTTAGCTGGAGATTTTTTAACAGCTTTTTTAGGTGCTTCTACAACTTCTTCATCATCACTAGATTTTTCAGCCATACCTTTTTTAAAAGCCCCAATACCTTTACCTAAATCACCCATAACTTTTGGTAATTTACCAGCCCCAAATACAACTAATATTATTACTAAAACTATTAATATTTCCCAGTGTCCGAACATTTTATTTACTTCCTTTGTATATTACGTCGTCCCAAGCGGCTTTACCGCCCATTATATATTCTAAAATACCGTATATTTCATACATTGCCTTAGATGTTAATTCAACCCCCTTACGAGAAGGTAAAAAATCTTTCAATTTTAAAGGCCCTCTGGGGATACTAATTACAGGGAACGGAATAGGATCCATACCTCTGCCTCTAAATACTGCCAATGCGCGTAACATATGAACTTCTGAGGTTACTAAAAATACTTTTCGTGCTAGGCGCTGATGAGCAATTGATGCACACTGCAAAGCACTTTCATAAGTGTTAGTAGATGATTCTTCTAGTAAAGTTGGGGTTAATTGGGCGCGCTGTCTATCAAATTGAGAACGCACAACTTCTGCCTCCGATGGGTTGAATAATCCTTCAGTTTTACCACCGCTAAATAAAATAGGTACCCGAGAACCAATTTGTGCCTGAAGTTCGTAGGCAACCGATGCTCTACGATGAGATTCCTTGCGTGGTAACCACCCGATATCACCAGCGTAATCCATGCCACCGGTTAGTACTATTATTAAATCTGTATTTTTTGTATCTGTAATTTCTGGGCCAGAAATTTGTGAAATAAGTATAGTGGAAACAAGCCTGCCAAAAGCTGTAGTAGATGTTGTCCAACCTATAATAAGCGCCAAAAACAAAATAAAACCAGCTGAGCGATTTTTATAAATAAAATATAAAGCCAGCAAAATAAGCAGGATAGTTATCCCTGGTGGTAATAAAAAGCTTGTTATTAATAGTTTCATTTATGTTTCTTTGTTTTTTTATTATTTAATGCATGAATGCTGGCAATAACCAACTCATCATATTAAGCACAAATTGCATCATAGGTAAAAGGATTTTAGCAAAAACTCCCATAAATAATAGTACTAAAATTATTATCATGCCGTATTGTTCGGTGCTTGAGTACTTATAGGCAAGCTTTGCTGGTAATAATGCTTGTAAAACTCTGCCACCATCTAGTGGTAAAATAGGTAGTAAATTAAAACACATCAATAAAATATTTATTTGTAAAGATGCAACCAGCATTAAAGCTAGTGGCTCAGCAAAAAAACTAGGTATAACAGGTAAAATATACATTAATAATATAGATAAAACCGCTAAAATTAAATTAGCCATTGGCCCAGCAAGAGCAACAGCAATAGTACCTTTTTTTAATGGTTTTAAATTAATAAAAGAAACCGGAACAGGTTTTGCATAGCCCAAAATTGGTGCGCCCATAACCGCTAAAATAAGTGGCATTAACACTGTACCGAATGGATCTATGTGTTTAAATGGGTTTAAGGTTACTCTGCCAAGCATTGTTGCGGTCATATCGCCGAACCATCTAGCAACTAAACCGTGGGCAGCTTCATGAAAAGTAATGGCCAACAATACAGGTATTCCCCATATTGAAATGGTCATTAAAATTTGATTTATATTTTCTGGATTAAACATAAAAAAAATATAGCATATAGT
>JALTLI010000178.1 GCA_027005635.1 Alphaproteobacteria bacterium | reverse complement strand
TTCTATAAGATGTTATAAATTTATTGTTTAAAGCTATAATAATAGCGGGCTATATTAAGTTTTAAAGAATGAAGTTATGGCATTTTTAGTGTTAATAAGTTTCTAAGTGTTAAGGAAAATCACTATATGATCATAAAACCATGGTAAATGTATTTAAAAAATGAGGCACAATAGTGCCTCATTTTTTTATTCCACCACCATCTCGGAAGCTACTATGCTATCCTGCGATTTTAATCGCTTAGGATTGCTTGCTGTCCGTGATCTCTTGAAATTTAATTTAGTATTTTTTAGTTGGAGATCACGGGTATTGCTAAGTTTTATATCCATTTTATTTTAAAATGGACAAAACTTGATCCCGAGCTGACGATGTATTATTTAAAAAATCCCAGCTATACTGGGACTTTTTATAGTGAAGTTGTTAAGTTAAATTGCTATAAAAGGTAGTCCTCCATGGGGTCAAAATCTAGTTTAGAATCTTCTTTTTCGTTTCTATCTGGATTAATTATTTCAACACCTTTTAATTGTTCTGGATCGTATCCACTAATTTCGTGAGCTCTTAATATACTTAGTGTATTTTGTTTATTTAATGCAACCTGTTCAGGTAGTACATCATCAAGTTCTTTTCTATTATCTACAATAAGACCTCTAGCCATTACTCTACTCCTTTATATCAATTACACTCTGAAAAAGTTCCGCTGGGGTACTTTCTTCAAGCTCACTATTGTTTGCCATACACATAACTGCATCTGGATGATTTTTAAGCTCTTCATCACTTAATTGCTTTAACTCATTCATTTTATGCCCCTTATAAATTAAGCTTCTACCAGATGCATAATTTAAAATAACCACTAAATCAGATGCTTTATCATAAAGCATATCCTTTTCTATACCTGCAATTCTTGCTTTAAAAGCCTCGTATTTATCAAGTGCTGTATTTACGAATTCTTTGTTTTCTAATTGTTGTTCCATTCTTAAACCTTAAACTCTTATTTTTCCCTCTTACTCTATATGGTGATTATTAACATTGATTTCAAGGGGTATATATTAAATATAATGATTTTTTACTTGCAAAAAAATAATTGCATACATATATTAACGGTAGATTTATCTTAGAAGTATCTTTAACTTTTTACACAAAACCAATCCTTGGTTTTTGTGGAGATACTTATTTTTGGAGAAATACCATGGCAAAAAATCAATATAACCCTGAAGGGTGCATTTTAGTGTTGCAAATAGGCTATTTTTTGAAGTTTATCATTCAAAAACGTAGCAATAAAATAACCGCACCTAGTATGTGGGGTGTGTCGGCATCTTACGTTAATGATATTAACCAGCATGGGGAATTAGCAGATAAGCTTATCCCTAAAGGACAAGTTGCAACTGAGCAATTAAAAATTGATTTTAACTTGGATGTTGAAATTGATGATTTAATTGAATTGCCACAGCAAAAATATATTGCTGATGTTGGCGGTGTACCATCTTTAATCAACCATGATTTTTTCATGTATTATCTTACCCAAGATGATGTTGAAACTATCAAGGAAGCAGAGGCAGCAGGAACAATATCTGAATTTGATATTGTATCTGAAGGTAGCTGGAGTGAAATTGATACCAATACAAAAAATTTGCATAAAACTGCCAGTATTTATGCAAAGAAGAAAGGGGTATCAATATTTGAAGCTATTGAGGTTATGCATAAAAATAACCCCAAGCCAGCATTGTTACTGCCAGCATATACCGATGCAATATGCGATGCATTGGTAAAAACACGGGACAATATTTTTGTTATGGATAACTATAATTCTAACACCTCGCTTGTGAAGAAGGTGCTGGAAAATCTTCACCCAACCCCTGAAAAGGTTGAATTTATAAAAGGTGATTAAAGCGTATTAAACAAAAAACCCACTGTAATGTGGGTTTTTTGTTGTTATATAGCGATTTAACTTAACTATTAGCGACGTGTCATACCAGAAGCTATATTTTGTCAAAATCTGTGATTTTGTTACAAAATAAGCTATCAGGTATCTCAAAGCTTAAAAACGCTATAAATTAACGCCCAGCCTGCACAGCTTCTAACCTTGTTAAATCTTGGGTCAATTCTTCTGCCCTTGATTTTTGGGCAGCAACAACATCTTTAGGAGCGCGAGCAACAAAGTTATCATTATTTAACATGCCGTTTATTTTTGCTAGCTCTTGGCGACTTCTTTCAATTTCCTTGGCTACCCGTTCTTTTTCTGCTGCAAAATCAATTACTCCTTCTAGCGGTAGAATAATTTCCATGCCTTCAACAACTGCAACAGCATCATTTTGCCCTGCTTCTTCTTGGCGAGGGGTGAATGATGTAACTTTACACAAGAAACTAAAAAATGCCTGATGTTTTTTAAACTTAGCAATATCTTCATCACTTGCATTGCGAGTAAACGCATCTAGTTGTGATTTTACAGGAATACGAGATTCAGTACGCAAAGTACGAATAGATGAAACCATGTTAATTAACCAGTTGATTTCATTTTTAGCATCTTTATTAACCTGCCAATTTTTTGGTTGTGGCCAATTTTGAACCATTAAAAATTCGCCATCTTTACGTTCATTTAGATTTTGCCAAATTTCTTCAGTTATAAATGGCATAACAGGGCTAGCTAAGCGCAAAATATTTTCGAGTACAAAACCCATTGTTTGCTTTGTTTCATTTACAATTTTTTCATCTGTACCATTCATTAAAGGTTTGGTTAGTTCTAGGTACCAATCACAGAATTTATCCCATGTGAAATGATAAATTAATGAACCAACTTCATTAAAACGAAAATCTTCAAAAGCTTTATCTAAATCATTTATGAAACTTGCAAGTTCACCAATAATCCATTGGTTAACAGGGTGGGTTAGGGTGCTTGTATCTAGGTTGTTATTTAAAATAACCCCGTTCATTTCAGCGTATTTTGCAGCATTCCATAGCTTTGTACCAAAGTTACGGCTACCTTCAACTTGTTTTTCATTTAAGCGGATATCTTGTCCTAAAGCAGATTGGCTAACTAGCATGTGGCGTAGTGCATCTGCCCCATATTTGTTAATCATATTTATCGGATCTACTACATTCCCCTTTGATTTACTCATTTTATCGCCGTTAGCATCGCGGATAATTGCATGAGTATAAATTTTTTCAAATGGCACTTTACCTGTAAATTCTAGCCCCATCATCATCATTCTTATAATCCAGAAAAATAAAATATCTGGCCCTGGCATAATTGCTTTTCCGGGGTAGAATTTTTCTAATTCAGGTGTTTTTTCTGGCCAACCTTGGGTGGAAAATGGCCAAAGAGCAGAAGAAAACCAAGTATCTAAAATATCATTATCTTGTGTATAGCCTTCTGGTGGATTTTCACCAACGTATATTTCTCCTGTATCACTATAGTAAGCTGGGATACGGTGTCCCCACCACAATTGACGAGAAATACACCAATCTTGAATATTTTCTAACCAATTGTAATAAACTTTTTCATCTCGTTTGTTTAAAAATTTAACATCACCATTTTTAGCGGCTTTTATACATTTTTCGGCTAGTGGTTTACCTTTTACAAACCATTGTTCGGTTAAATATGGTTCTAAAATTGTATCGTTACGTTCTGCATGACCAACAGGGTGGCTGTGTGGTTCAATTTTTTCTAGTAAGCCTAAATCTTCAAAATCTTGTACAATTTGTTTGCGGGCAACAAATCTATCCATGCCACGGTATTTTGATGGTACGTTATCATTTAATTTTGCATCTTTGGTTAAAATATTTATTTTTTCTAGGTTGTGACGTTCACCAACTTCAAAATCATTAAAATCGTGGGCTGGGGTGATTTTTACTACACCTGTTCCAAATTCTGGGTCTACGTATTTATCTGCTATTACAGGTATTTTTCTGTTTGTTAATGGTAAGTTTATTTCTTTACCAATAAGGTGGCTGTAGCGTTTATCATCTGGATGAACGGCAACGGCACTATCACCAAGCATAGTTTCAGGGCGTGTTGTTGCAACTGTTAAATAGCTTCCATCTTCTAGTGGATATTTTAAGTGCCACATGAAGCTATTTACATCTTGGTGCTTTACTTCTAAATCACTAACAGATGTTTGCATTACAGGATCCCAGTTTACAAGGCGCTGACCACGATAAATTAAACCTTTTGCATGTAAATCAATAAATACTTTTTGAACTGCTTTGCTTAAGCCTTCGTCCATGGTGAAGCGTTCTTTTTCCCATGCACATGCAACACCAATTCGGCGCATCTGAGACGTAATAATACCAGCAGATTCTTCTTTCCACTTCCATGCACGTTTTAAAAATTCTTCACGGCCTAATTCAAACCTAGTTATACCTTCAGCTTTAAATTGCCTATCTAAAACCACGTGAACTGCAATTGATGCATGGTCTGTTCCTGGTTGATAAATTGTATCAAATCCCATCATACGCGCTCTGCGGGTTAGCATATCGGGTAAAGTATTATCAAGAACATGACCAACATGAAGTGTACCTGTAACATTTGGTGGAGGCATCATAATAGCATAAGGTTGCTTGCTATCATCCATTGATGGTTCAAAGATACCTGCTTGTTCCCATTTTTGATATTGTTTTTCTTCTGTGTTATTTGGTTCGTATGATTTTGTTAACATTTTTTTATACCCATATATTTTTAAAAAAGGCAAATCGCTAAAAATGATTTGCCTTTTAATTAGTTAAGTTTTTTAAAATTTACTGATTAGCCAGCTTGCTGAGTTCTTCCTTGACCAAGCGTTCTACGACATTTGGTAAGTTATCCGCTACCCAATCCTTGACAAGTGGGCGTAAGGCAGCAGCTAAAACTTCCACCGGAAAAGTTACTTGTAAGCCATCAGCAGATGGAGATGTTGGTAAATGAACAGTTTCTGTTGCTACAGCTTGGGTTAAAGTTTCTGTTGCTACACTGGTAACAGCTTCAATTTGTTCTTCTATAACTGGTTCTTTTTCTTCTGTTTCTGGTTGCTTAGTAGCAGTTTCTTGTGGTGTTTCAGCTTGTGTTTCAATTTCTTCTTCTATTGCTGGTTCTTCAATGGGTTGTTCAGCTGGCTCTTCAATAGCTGGTTCTTCTGTGTTAGTTTCAGTCATTAATTCTTCATTAACTTCTCCGCCTCTGTAAAGTTCTCTGGCATTTTCAGCTTTTTCTTCTTCGGCTATAACTTCTTCACCAGTAGAGCTAAATGCAGCAATATCAATTACTTCTTCAGTGGTTTTTTCTTCTTGAGGAGAAGTTTCTTGAGGGGCAGGTTCAGCAACATCATCTTCTTCTAGCATGTCAGATAAATCTAGTGCATCTATGTCATCTTCAGGTTGTGCTGGTGGTTGTTCTGGTTGGTTATTATCCATTAACGCATCAATATCTGTATCATTTGCAGGGGTATCTTGTACTGCTTCAACAGGAGAGCCATCAGTAGCTGCTGCGGCTTCTTCTTCAACTGTTTCTCTGATAGAAGATAAGATATCTTCCATTGATTCTGGTTGGATATTTTCTTGTTCGGCCATTGAATATCTCTTTTTAAAAATTGCAATTTTAATATTTATATATCATACGGTATTTATAATCAAGGTACTATCTTAATTTTATTAATATTCAGTTTTTTTATTTGTTAGTAGTTACATAAGGTATGTATAATAACGAATAAGTATAATAAAAAGAAAGATTTTGATTTGAAAAAACGTAACTCATTTGACGAATTTATTTATGATGCTTCTTGTCCATTACCTAAAAGAAGCACTAAAGAAATGGCTGAACTATTAATGAACGGAGATATCCCTGGATACGACCGTAAAATTATTACAAATACAATTAATGAAATGTATGAGACAGCTAAGCTTTTAAAAGATATTCGTCAACAACCGAAGATTACAGTTTTTGGATCTGCACGTACAGATGAAAATCATCCAGATTATATTTTATGTCGAGATTTTTCTAAGCAAATGGCTGATTTAGGCTACATGACAATCACAGGTGCAGGCCCCGGAATTATGGCTGCTGGTCATGAAGGTGCAGGGGTTGAAAAATCTATTGGTGTTAGCGTTGAATTACCATTTGAAGAGGGTGCTAATAAATTTGTTAAGGAGAGTGATTATTTAATCACTTGTAAGTACTTTTTTACACGCAAACTAACATTTATCCGTGAAGCTGATGCAGTTGTATTATTCCCTGGTGGTTTTGGTACTATGGATGAAGCTTTTGAAACTTTAACATTATTACACACAGGACGTAGTATGCCTGTGCCGTTGGTTCTTATGGAACACGAAGACGGTAAGTTTTGGGAAAAATGGATGAATTACGTTAAAGAGGGATTATTAGACGAGGGAACTATTAGCCAAGACGACTTATATATTTTCAGAAGGTTTCATACAGTAGAAGAATCAGCGGATTATATTAGTAATTTTTATCGCAGATACCATTCTATGCGCTATGTTAAGGATATGCAGGTTATTCGTTTAAATACGCCTGTACCTAAAACATTGCTTGATGATTTAGAGGAAGAATACGCAGAATTTTTAGGTGATTTTGGTATCCAAACAAGTGAGGCGCTACCAGAAGAACAAACAGAACCAGATATTGTTCATTTACCTCGTTTGATTATAAAAGGTAATAAATCTCAACCTGTTAAGTTGTATAATTTTATTCGTTCTTTAAACCGAGAAGTGATATTTTCTTCCACAAGAAGACAAGATAGAGATAATGCTTGTGATTTAAGCCCAATTAAGCATGCTAACCCACGCCCTAAACGTGAGAAAGTTTTGGATAAAAAGAAAAAGGAATAATTTTAACTGTTTAAGTGTTAAGACAAATTACTATAAATGAAATCACTAAATATATGGCAGGGGTTGTAAAACCTCTGTTTTTCTTATATAAATAGCTTTATGAGCCAAATATGCACACATACAAATTGTAATGAAGAAGGGACATTCCCCGCCCCGCGTGATCCACGTAATATTGGGGAACGTCAATATTTTTGCGCAACACATATAAAAGAATTTAATAAAAAATGGAATGGCTTAGACGGTTTTAATGAAGAAGAGATTTTTTCCATGCGTCAAACAAGCACGTGGGATAGACCAACATGGAAAGCGGGTGTTAACGGAGACTCCCCTGCTGGTCAACAAATGAAGTTTAAAACAACTCAAGAACTTTATGAATTTTTTAAATCACGCCATAAACAAAGCCAAAAGGTAAAAGTAAGCCATAGTAGCAAAGCTGTTCCGCCAGATGTCCATGAAGCTTGCGTTATATTTGCAATTGATAACCCATTTATTGGTATAGTAAAAATTAAACAGCGTTATTTGACTTTGGTTAAACAGCATCACCCAGATGTTAATAAAGGATCAAAAACATCAGAAGATATGGTTAAGCGTATTAATGTTGCTTATCATATTCTTACGGATTATTCTAAAATGGATAAAACTTGATCCCGAGATGACGGTGTATTATTTAAAAAATCCCAGTTGTACTGGGATTTTTTTAATGTGATTGCCAAGAGTGTCATACCAGAAACTATATTTTGTTACGAAATAAGCTATCAGGTATCTCAAAGCTTAAAAATAAGATACCCGATAGTTTTTCTATCCAATTAACAACAATCACTCATAGCAATAAGTTTAGCCATAGTATCTTCAGGGCCTGTTACTGGCACTACTTGGTTTTTATTACTTTCCTGTTTTAGTTTTTCAGCCAAAGGATAATCATTGCCACCTTTTGTCATTCTATCACCTAAAAATGTAACTGGTTCATCACTTATGTATTTTCTAAAGGCTGCTAAAACTTGCCCTTTATCGTTACCAGGGGTTGAAACATCAATAGATATTTGTCCACCAATTGTAAATAAAATATCTGGATATTTAGGAGCTAATTTTTCTACAATAGTTACACGCTCATTTACTTTATCATCGTAAGCTGTGTAGGCGTAACGTTGTTGTTGGTTTGCTGCTTTACCCACAACAGATATACACCACATGCTACCTCTATCTTGGATATGTTCACCAGTGCGTTCTGGGTATGGGCTTTCATTAAATAGTTTTTCTATATCTTGTCTAAATCCTTCTGGTGGGGTAAATGTACGTTGATATTTTAATTCATTATCTATCCATAACTCTCCACCCATAACAGGAAATATTGCTGTTGCGTTTTGTAAAATATCAGCAGGGATTTGTTGTTTCATTTTTGTTAAATCACTACCAGAGCAAAAAAAGTATTTTTTATCCTTAGACCATTTACGAAAAACATCAGCAAATTCATTTGTCATCATGCAATCAGATTCTGCTAAAGTTTTATCTACATCAAATACGTATAACATTTATTAATCCTTTAAAATTTTTAATTGGGCTAGTATTTAACATATATATAGTATGCATACAATATGTTTTGTAAAATGAGTTTATATTACATATAGCAATTTAACTTAACACTTTTACGTTTTCTCGTTTAAAATTAATAGGATTTAATTTCATACCCCTTGAAATAGCCCACTATGACTGCGGGTTATAAAATCAAATACTATCAATTTGTAAATCTCTTAACCGTAAAGTTGTTAAGTTAATTTACTATAATACCAATAAAATAATTGTGGTGTTAAAAAAGATACATAAGCTAAATACATATTATTAATAAGTAGTTATAATTAATATTATTTCTTGTAATTTTCTTTTAAAGGAATAATATTAAAAGTGAATAATTAATAATAAAAGGAGAAGACCTGTGTCTACATCAAAAAAATGCCAAAGCAAAAAAATAATGCTTTCATCATTTTGTGCAATAAGTGCATTGTTAGCAAGTGCTGCTATGCCAGCTTATGCAACTGAAAATGATGCTGTTATGCAACAACTAAAAGCCATGCAAAAGCAAATTGAAATGCAAAATGCTAAAATCAATTCATTACAAAGTAAAATTAAAGAACAGGAAGAAGCTGTTACTGAAACAGTAAATGAAACTGTTTTTGATTACCTAGATGAATACCAAGAAGCTAATAAATCTCCTGTAAGAGTTGGTGGTAATGCTGGTGTTATGTACATGGATAATGATAAAGCCACAGGTGGCCAAACATTTAACCCTAGCTTTGAAGTATTTTTTGATACTCGCATAGATGATAACTGGGGAGCATTTATTGAATTTTCAGGAGGATCTATATTTGAATCTAGTGGAAATGGAACAGAAGGTGCTTTTGAAGTAGAAAGAGTTTACCTTTCTTATGATTACTCTGATCAAGTTAAATTAAAATTTGGTAAAAATACAACACAATTTGGTTTATGGAACCGTGAACACTGGTTGCCAGTTATTGATTCAATATCTCAGCCAATGCAACATACTAATAAATATATTCCATTATTCCAAAATGGTGTATCACTTGCCGGTACTGCTGATTTAGGTAAGGATGTTGATTATGCTGTTTGGGTATCTACTGGTGATAAAGTTGCAGAAACTGATGCAAATAACCCAGCAGGTGTAGGTTATGGTTTGGATATTAATTCTCAATTAACAGATAATATTATGTTTGGTACAAGTTTTTATACTCAAAATAATTCTGCTAAAACTGGCCCAGCAGGTAGATACAGAAAAGAAGCTACTATAGTTCCTTACGCATCTATTAAATTAAATGATTTTACATGGGATACTGAATATATGTTCCAACAACGTAATGAAGGTTATGAAGATATTGAACTGTTTTATTCTTCACTTAAATACCAAGTTAACCCTAAAACTTACGTTTATTACCGTTTAGATAAAGGTGATGATGATTTAGCTGGTACTGGTACAGTAAGAACAAGCCATATATTTACTGCATCTTATAAACCTGTACCTAAAGTTGGGCTTAAAGTTGAATATTCTGATAACAGTTATAATAAATCATCTGTAGAAGATTATTCTGCATGGATGGCTTATATCGGTATGGTATTTTAAAGATAAAAAAAGGAAAAAATTATGATTAAAATAACTAAAAAAACTATAGCATCTGTAATGCTTATGGCTGGATTCCTGTTTGTATCTGGTGTATCTCAGGCGGCAGAACTTGTTATGATTGCTAACCCTTCAGTTGGTTTATCATCTATAAGTGCAAAGGATGCTAAAAAACTATTTTTAGGTAAAGCTAAAACAGTTAATGGTGAAAAATTAAAAGCTATAGGCTTGGCTGAAGGTCAACCTGCCCGTGATTTATTTTTTA
>JALTLI010000177.1 GCA_027005635.1 Alphaproteobacteria bacterium | reverse complement strand
TTAGTACCCTTTACAATAACATTAACCCCAGGTAACGGACCAGTTTCGTCCGAAACGGTACCTGAAATTGTTTTCTCTTGTGCAAAAGTTATTTGCACCAGCAACGCTAACATAAGCGTTAAAAAACCATTAAACTTTGTTTTCATTATATAATTATTTGAATTAATTGATGTAAAAACTAAGCAATATGTTTAAGATTCTGCTTTAACATTCTGTAGTTTTACATTAAAATAAGATTTAACTATCTTAACTAATGATGCTTTTTTTTCTAAATGGTTGCGTAAAAAAAAGAGAGTATTGAAAAATACTCTCTTTTATTAAAATAATAATTATAGGTTATTCTAGTTATCCCAAAATAATTTTGTATTTAAATCATCACCTCCTATTGCAGCAGCAGCAGCAGTATAATTAGCCCCATTTAGTGTTTGTTCAGAAACAGGGTATGTTAATCTTGTAGGTACAGGAAGACCTGAAATTACAGCTGTGTTTAATGTAGGGTAATTTAATCTTCTCCAAGTTGTCCAAGCTTCAAAACCTCTATTGTATAAAGCTAACCAAGCTTGTGTTCCAATAGAGTTTTGCCAGTTAGCATCATCATAAGGAGCATCATTAGCCAAGTAACTAGTTGCTAAACTAGCATCACCTGTCCAAGTCTCAATAGAAGCGGTTACACCATTATTATAAAAGGTTTGAGCACTACCACTCAATAAACCTTTCTTAACAGCTTCAGCTTTTAATAATTCAGTTTGTGAATAACTAAAAATTGTTCCAGGGAAAGTAGGAGCTTCAACTTTATCACTGACATGTGTATAAGCTGAAAAACTATTATTATCTGCATAAGGTCCACCTACAAAAACACCTGGGCCTAAATTTTCAGCCATATATGCTGTTATTCTAGGATCGTTTAAAGCAACCATTTTATCAACTAGTGTATTCGCAATAACAAAATCTGAACGACCACTTTGAACTAAATCTACCCAAATAGGATTCGTATTAGGTGTAGCATCTAAGTATTGGAAATTAGCATTGTCTGCAATCGATGTAAAGGTTCCCGAAGCTCCTGATGCTGTAGTAGAAGCGTCATTCATCATAACACCAAATTCTAATTTAATTGCATTTCCAAATTTAATCCAGTTTGAAACACTTCCATTATAGATTAAGTCAGCACCGCCAAAACTGCCTGAACTAGCGCTTAAACCACTAATTGCAGTATTTAATCTTGCTAATAAATCTGAATAAATACCAGCTGCATCATCATAAACAGGGTTTACGTTGTCTGCATCTAAGGCTTCAGAGTAAGGGATGTTACCAAAAGTGTCAACTAATACTTTAAAAGTGTACACTTTCATAATTTCAATAATGGCTAATTTATTAGCTTTTACGGTAGGTAATCCACCATCACCTTCTTCTGTAATTATTTTAGATGATTCATCTAAATCTTTTAATACATCTCTGTATAATCTATTCCATGTATTTCTTGGAATGGCTCTGTTTTGAACATCATAGTTAGCCTCATCAGTATAGGTTGTTTCTGTCCAATACTGAGCAAACATTTTATAAATATTTACATTTACGTTTGTGCTAACCATATAATCTACTAAGTTTTTTTGCGCGTTAGAGAACAATGTTTCTCCTGGCACTGTAGTAGCATTTTTAGTGTCAATATTCATGTCAGTCAAGTCTGAAGAACAAGAGAATGTGACAACTAGTGTTAATATAAAAATTAGTTTTTTCATTTTTTTATTAATTAAAATTGTAATTTAACGTTAAATCCTACATCTTTAGTAGTTGGCATCACACCACTTTGGTATCCTTGTAAATTACCAGAACTTAAACCAGTTTCAGGGTCAGCATAAGGTAAGTTTTTACTTATAATCCATAAGTTTGATCCAGTTATAGAGAACTGCACAGATTTAAAGAATGAGTTTGCTAGAATATCACTAGGTAAATCATAAGTTAAAGCAATTTCTCTTAACTTCACATAAGAAGCGTCATATACATGTAATGCTTGTGGAGCTCTTGCCCAACCAAAGGCATTTGCATACCATCCCATATAAGTTCTAGTTGTATTAACAGAGCCGTCAGGGTTTACACCATCTAAAATAATTCCACCACCGTCAGCTAAATCAGCTCGGATAGGGTTTCCTAAATCATTAGTACCTACAGAGCTTGCATATATACCAGTTCCTTCACCGTACCAGTGGTCAAGTGAGAATAAGCTTCCTCCTTTTTGTATGTCAATTAAGAAACTAAAAGTTAAGTTTTTATATTTAAGCATATTGCTAATACCAGCATTGTAGTCAGGATTAACATCACCAATATTTTGATCTGAAGTTGCAGATCTTTCATATCTACCTGTGTCAGGGTCAATAACCCTTTGTCCATTCAAGTAAACAAAATCTCTACCTTTAAGAATGCCATAAGGCTCACCAACAGTAGCGTTTAAAGTAACACCACCTTGGAAACTACCTAGTTGTAAGTTATCTACACCTTCAAATAAAGATAAAACTTTATTACGGTTTCTTGAGAAGTTAATATTCATACCCCATGAGAAATTATCATTTTTAATAGGAGTAGCATTTAAACTAAATTCAATACCTTTATTTTCAATTTCTCCAGCATTTACATATTTATTTGTAAATCCAGAAGCACCTGTTG
>JALTLI010000176.1 GCA_027005635.1 Alphaproteobacteria bacterium | reverse complement strand
GGCTTACCTTCTGCACCTGTTTGATGTGTTACTAGTGTCATGCCGATAATATCTGATGCTGCTTGTTCTACTTCTTGTAATGTTTTACAAACTTTAACACCACCAGCTTTACCGCGACCACCTGCATAAACTTGTGCCTTAACAACCCAAATATTACCACCAAGGTTTTTGGCTGCTTCAACAGCTTCTTCCTTAGTGCTAGCAACTTGACCATTTGGTACTGCTACGCCGAATTTTTTTAATAATTCTTTTGCCTGATACTCATGAATATTCATGTGTGATAATCCTTTTTATTTTTTTCTCTCTCCCTTATGGGAATATTTATTATCAATAAGTGTAAAACATACAGGGCAATATGCAAGCTATACTTATTAAAATTATTAAACAGTGTTGTTTATTTAGCATTTTGGGCTTGTAATATGTTAGATGAATGGTTATATAGTGATTGTAGTATAAACTTTTTCTTTTTCCACCCAACCAAACGAGGTATTATTATGGGTAATCAAAACAAAGAAATTTCTGTTGTAACAGGAAAAATCACAAAGGGAGCCGGAGTTGTCTCTGGTCGTGCAAATGACTCTCTTTATGGCGCAACCGGCACAATCCGCCGGCAAATACCTATATTTATGAGTATGGCACGGGCAATGGGCAACCCAATGCCTAGCTGGTTCCCTAATGTCTACAAAGGATCTTTGAATGTGGATATTGGCAATGCCACCTTTGATATTCTCAATCCAGATTGGGAGTTCAAAAACTTAACCTGGATGTACATGGATAAAATTCATCCAAAATATAAAGGTAAAAGCATGGATGAACTAAGGAAAGATCCTGACATTAACAGGATTTTTACAGCTTTAGGGTTGGATGTCAATACCATGTTGGAGGAGGAGATTATCACCCAGCTTCATTTGAAAAGTGAAAACTTTAAAATGGTAAGAGGAATGATAATCACTTCAAATGGTAATCTTTATCAATGTATTTTATATCGCCCTGACCCTGCAACAAAGGGCAGTATATTTCATGGCGAACACTGTTTTGAAGTGTTTGCAGAAGAAATACCTGCGGAACAAGTAAAAGAAGGGGCTTTGGTGGAGATACTGATGTCAAAAGAAAATGTAGTTTTTAGCGAATAGAAAAAGCAAAGCCAGTATATTATTATACTGGCTTTGCTGTATTTATATTATTACAAATCAATACTACCAGTTAAATCCTTAACTGCTTGAACAGATGCATCAAAACCTTTACGTTCTTCGGCTGTTAGTTCAATTTCTACAACTTGTTCTACTCCGTTTTCACCAATTATTGCTGGTACGCCAACGTATAAATCATTAACCCCATATTCACCTGTAAGCCAAGCAGCACATGGAGTGATTTTACGTTTATCCATAAGGTAACATTCAGCCATTTCAATGGCAGAAGAGGCGGGAGCGTAATAAGCAGAGCCAGTACCCAGCAGTTTAACAATTTCACCACCTGCAAAACGAGTACGTTCAATAATTGCATCAAGTTCAGCTTGTGTCATCCAGCCCATTTTAATAATTTCTGGTAATGGAATACCACTTACTGTTGTATATTTTGTAATTGGAACCATGCTATCGCCGTGTCCACCTAAAACAAATGCATTAATGTTTTCAACAGATACATTTAGTTGTTTAGCAAGAAATTCTGCAAATCTGCCTGAATCTAGTACTCCAGCCATACCAACAACTTTTTTCGGATTAAATCCTGTAACTTCTTTCATAACCCAAACCATAGCATCTAGTGGGTTTGTTATAACAATAACAAAAGCATCTGGCGCATACTGTTTAATGTTTTCAGCAACAGATGTAATAATTTTTGTGTTAATTGCAATTAAATCATCACGGCTCATACCTGGTTTACGGGCAAGGCCTGCAGTAACAATTACAACATCAGAATTTTCAATATCAGCATAATCATTAGTACCTGTAACATTTGGAATAAAGTTTTCTACTGCACCAGATTGAGATAAATCTAGGGCTTTACCTTGGGGAACACCTTCAGTTATATCTAGTAAAACAACATCCGCCATATTTTTTAATGCTGCTAGATGGGCTAAAGTTCCACCAATATTACCTGCTCCAACTAGGGAAATTTTACGACGTGACATATTTTATACTCCTTAAATTATTTTTTTATGGGCTAATGATACTGTCTATTTATAGTAAAATAAAGGTCAAATAGTTTTTTTATTGCATACAATATTAAATAGTTATATAAGTATTTAATATTTTATTTTATCTATACATTTATTTTAATGAATGTATGCCCTTTTTTTCGTATTAAAAAAACTCACAGGAATTTCTTATGAATATCAAAACTAAAATTGCAATAATATATTTAGCAGTAGCTGTAATTGTAAGTGGCTTAGCATTTTCTATTTATACCTACAATAATTATAGTAATGGCTATAATATTACTGAGAAATGTTATAGCAATAATCTTTCCAAAAAAGAATGTAGTGAAATGATATTACAATCTACATCAAATATATCTAAATATATAACTACAGATAGCTTTTTAGAAGCTAAAAAACATAAGGATACAACAAAGCTTTACAAAAAAATTGTTAATAAAATGATTGATATAACTTTTGATGAAAGGGTTATGAAATCTTCGTTAGTATATATTATGTTGGCTGCTGAATTAG
>JALTLI010000175.1:6779-10354 GCA_027005635.1 Alphaproteobacteria bacterium | reverse complement strand
CAAGAATTTCTACCCCAAATAAAAACTAAAATAGGTAAAGTAGATAGCTGGTTTTTAGATGGATTTAGCCCAAGTAAAAACCAAGAAATGTGGCAAAAAGATTTATTTATAAGTATGAAAAATAATACCAAACAAAAAGGAACATTTGCTACATTTAGTGCATCAGGTTTTGTTAGGCGTGGGTTAATAGAGCAGGGGTTTAATGTAAAAAAAGTAAAAGGTTTTGGTAAAAAAAGAGAGATGCTATCAGGTATTTTGAATAGTTAATGCAATAGGTTTTATAATTTCCACAGCATCTGCATCAATTGTATAGTATATTTTTTTACCGTCACGCTTGCTTTTAACAAGCCCTGCGGTTTTTAGTAAGCGTAAATTATGGCTAACCAAAGATACAGAAAAACCAGTTTTGTGCGAAATATCACTAACACATAAACGTTGCTTTGCTAGCATTAGCATTATTTTTAAACGAGTCATATCACCCAGTAAATGAAAAACATGAGCTAGATATTCTGTTTTTTGCTTAGTAAGTTTTATATTTTCGGTGGCAGAAATGCCCAACTCTTTTACGTTGGTTATTGTTTCGCTTGCAGTAGCGTTTTTACCTTTTAAATACTTAAACATGTGTTTGAATATACTTCTATGAACACCAGTTTGCAAGGTGTTGTAAAATTTTGCTTTGGGGGGTGTGGCTTAAAAGTTTTTAGCTATGGCATCAAGCAAACTATAAAAATTAATATTAAATATATCTAATAATGCTATAATAAAAAGACCTGCAATAATATACAGAACTTTTTTAAAGAATTTTTTATCACTACTATTAAATGAAATATTTGATGCAACAGTAGTTATATCCGCTGGAGCTGCTTTTATATTTTTTCTCATTTTTTTATTAATAACTTTTTAGTTTTCTTTGTTGTTTAATAACTATACAGTATTAGTAATAAAAATAAGAATGTAAATATTGAATATGGATATAATCACCTTTATACCGTTGTTTAATCAACTGACTATGCTTTTTGCGTCACCACATTTTATGGTGGCAGTTATTGTTATTGGCTCAATTATATTATTTGTAACAGATAAAGTACCTATTGATGGGGTTGCTTTTTTGGTTTTAGTTGCATTACTTATTACTGGAATTGTCCCAGAAAAAGATATTCTTAAGGGGTTCTCTAATAGTGCAACAATTATTGTTGCCGCCATGTTTATTCTTTCAGCAGGGTTAGAAAGAACAGGTTTTGTAAGAATGATTGCTGGTAAGCTTCATACTTTAGCAGGTAAAGGAAAAACCCGTTTAACTTTTATTCTTATGACTGGCTGTGGTTTTTTCTCTGCATTTATTAATAATACTGCAACTGTTGCTGTGCTTTTACCAGTTACAGTTAATTTATGTAAAGATAGAAAAATTAGCCCCAAAAGAGTATTAATGCCATTATCATTTGCTGCCCAATTTGGTGGAGTTTGTACTTTAATTGGTACAACTACAAATTTACTTGTTAATTCGGTTGCAATAGAAGAAGGCATACAGCCGTTTTCTATGTTCGAGTTTGCAAAATTAGGATCAATTTGCTTTGTTGTTGGTACTGTTTATATGTTGTTTGCTTCTAGGTACTTACTTAAAGGTGATGTATCAAATGATGATTTAACTGAAGAATATCGCTTACAAGATTATTTAACTGAAATGCATGTAAGAGAAAATTCTCCGTTAATTGGTCAAACTGGTGGAGAAAATGATATTAATGATTTAGGTGAGCTTAGCATTTTAGAAATTATCCGTGATGGTAAAACAACGTGGGCTCCACAAACCACAGAAATAAGACAAGGTGATGTATTACTTATTCGTGGCCCTGTTAACAGAGTTTTGGAAGTTGAAGGACGCTTAAAAATTGAAGGCTGGGCAGAAGAAAAACTTTCAGATGCTCATTTAAAATCAGATGATATTTCATTAATGGAAATTATTATACCTGCAAACTCACAAGTTATTGGTAAAACTTTATCTCAATTAGATTTTTATTGGCGTTATCATGCCGCTGTTTTAGGAGTACGTAGAAGAGGGGTTATTTTAAGAGAAAGAATATCTAATATAACATTTGAAGAAAGTGATAACCTGCTTTTACAAGGGCATAAAAATGATTTAGAGCATTTAGAAAATGAAAATGATTTTATTTTCTTTCAAGATTTGTCAGCATTAAAACTTAAGAAAAAGCGCTCAATAATTGCACTAATGATTTTAATTGCTGTTATTTTTTCTGCTGCAACTGGTTTGTGTTCATTGCTTACTGCTGCTTTAACAGGTGCAGCAGCGGTTGTTGTTACAAGGTGTTTAAGTTTACGAGAAGCATACGAAGCAATTGATATGAAAGTTGTGATGTTACTTGCAGGCTTAATACCGTTAGGTTTTGCCATGCAAAATACAGGTACAGCCACTTTAATTGTAGATAGCATGCTAAACGCTACAGGTAATAGTAGTCCATTTTTAGTTTTGTGTGCTTTTTATATTGTTACTATGATTTTAACTGCGATAATGTCTAATAGTGCAACGGCTGTTTTACTTGCTCCTCTTGCTATTGGTGTTGCTCAAACTTTGCAAGTAAGTCCTCAACCATTTTTAATAGCTATTACATTTGCAGCATCTACTTGTTTTACTACTCCAGTTGGCTACCAAACAAATGCAATGGTTTACGGCCCTGGTGGCTATAAATATTTAGATTATTTAATAGTTGGTTTACCGTTAAATATTATATTCTTTGTTATTTCAGTCACAGTGATACCAATGTTTTGGCATTTTTAATATACTAAAAAGTACTATTTACTTAATTAATATATTGTTTGTAGCCTAAACTTAACTAATAACAAATATATTTAGGATACCTTAATGTTTAATTTTTTAAAAAAGAATGAATCCGAAGAAGTTTTGATTTCTAACCAAGAAAATTTATCAACACTACACAACCAAGAAGAGGTTAATGAAGAAAAAGAAGCTGAATCTGTATTAAATGAGTTTCTAGAAGCTATTGAAAATAATAAAAGCCATGATGTAAATAAAATATTAAGCATTGTTTTAGCTAAAGCCAGAAGAATTACTGCCGCCGAAGCAGGGAGCATTTTTATAACCCGACCAGTTGGAGATAGACCTCTAGATCTACTTTCATGTGTGGCTCAAAATGATGCTATTGAACTGCAACATGAACCATTTACCATACCAATTAATTCAAGAAGTATTGCTGGCTACATAGCCCAAGAAAGCGAAATTTTAAATATAGATGATTTGTATGATTTAAGTCCAGAGGTTCCTTATACTTTTAATAGATCTTTTGATGATAAACATGATTATCGCTCGGTTTCTATGTTGGCATTTCCGCTTAAAAATTTTAATAAAGAAGTTATTGGTATTGTTCAGCTTATTAATCATATTTCTGGAGTAGATGAAAATGGAGAAACAGAATATTCGCCATTTCCTCAAAAAAATGTAGAACAAATGAAAAGCGTTATGACAATTTTGGGGGTAATGGTTGAAAGAATAGATTTATTAAGTGAAATTAGTAAATTACGTGGAACTCCATAAAATGTATAAA
>JALTLI010000175.1:0-6769 GCA_027005635.1 Alphaproteobacteria bacterium | reverse complement strand
TTAGCAAGTAAGCTTGGTAAATACGATGAAGCGATTGCTGCCTATGAAAGAATGTTAATAATTGATCCTAATTTAAACCGCGTAAAGCTTGATATGGCTTTGGTTTATATGAAAAGCGGAAGCTATGCTCAAGCTAAAAGTTTATTTGAAGATGTTATGAGCAAAAATCCACCACAAACAGTTAAAAATAATATAAAAAACTTAATGAAAGTTGTCCGTAAGGCAGAAAAGAAACATCATTTTAATGGTAGCTTAACCATAGGTATTAATAGTGATAGCAACGCAGGTGCAAGCCCAGAAACAGGTGCTGTTGATTTGTTCGGGGTAAGTATTCCATTAAGTGCATCATCTCAAGAAGCTAGTGATGATCATAAATTTACTTCACTTTCAGCTACACACACATATATTTTATCTGGTAAAAATAGAAATATTTGGAAAACAGATGGCTCTATTTATAAAACTCAACAATCATCATTGCGTAATTTAGATTTAACAGTCTATTCTTTAAAAACAGGGCCAGTATTTAATTTACCTAAAATAAAAAGTAAGCTTGGCTTTAATATTGGTTATAGTGATATTAATCTTGCCAGAGAAAGTTATCTTAAATCTGTTAGTGAGGCAATGAGTTTTGATCATTATATAACTCCTAAAGTGGCAGCTAACTTTTCATGGCAACATGAAAAAAGACGTTTTAAAAATACAGCCACAGCCACAACCTATGAATTACGTAGTGGTAACGCAAATGAACAAAAAGTTGGCTTAACAGTTACTCCAACTAAAAATGATATAATAACAGCTGGGCTTACCTTCAGACAAGAACGAACCCAAACACTATATAATACCAACCGTCAAAGAAGTTTGAATTTATCTTATACCCATGTATTCCCTCATGATTATTTTTTAAGTACCGCAGCAGCTTTAAAAAATACTCAATATAAAGGCTTAGATGTTCTGGTTAGTCCTACAACAATACGTAAAGATTTTGAACGTAATTTCAGTTTAATTTTTGGTAAAAAACTTTCTGATAAATATACGGTGACCATTTCTTATCAATGGAGAAATATTAGTTCCAGTATTCAGAATTATGCCTATAAAAATGAACGCGTGGGGATTAGTTTATCTTATGTATTTTAAGTGTCATTTTATTAATTATAGGCTACTAACATAAGTACACGAAATTGGTTAATAAATTTTATTACCAGTATAAAGAATAAGGAAAAATTATGAGTTTTATACGTAACATATTTTTAGTATTTATTGCTATATTTGTATTTGTTTCAACAGTAAGCGCACAAACCATACCCGTAGGGCAAGCCGCAGTTGTTAGGGGTGATGTTTATGTAGAACGTGCTGGTGAAAAAATTAAATTAAAATCTAAAGATAAAGTATTCCAAGGTGATAAAATTTTAACTGGTGAAAAAGGTAAGGTACAAGTTATATTTGCCGACGATTCAATTTTTACTATTGGTAGAGATGCAGAAATATTATTAGATAATTACGTATACAATCCTAAAACTAACGTTGGTAAAAGTAAAATAAAAGCTAAAAAAGGTACATTTAAATTTGTAACTGGTAAAATAGCAAAAAACAATTACGATAATGTAAAAGTTATTACACCTTTTGCAACAATTGGTGTACGTGGATCTGGTGGTATAGTGGATATTGCTCCAAATGGAGAAACTACACTTGGCTTAACACAATGTTGTTTAGATTTATCATCAAATGGTGCTACAGGTGTTCCTCCAGTTCCTTTAGAAACAGTAAATAGTTTTTCCCGTGTAGAAGATCCATCTTCTCCACCAACACCTCCAGCACCTATGCCACCAGCAATGCTTGCTAGCATGAATGGTGATTTAGCAGGTGGTTTTGCACCAGAAGAAGGTGGTGATGAAGGTGATAATGCAGATAATGCAAACCCTCCACCACCAGCAGAAGATGATAGCTCACAGCCTCCATTAGAAGATGATAACCAAGCAAGTAATAATGAAGGAAACCTTCCACCGCTAGAAGGTACTGAAAATCAACAAGCAGGTAATGAAGAAGGCATTTCTCAACCTATTAATGATGCACCACCTTCATCAACAGAAAGGTTTGATAATGAACCTGTAACAGCACAAGGTGATAGCTTTGCTAGTTTTGAGAGTTTTGCAGAAGAAGGTGGCGATGCTCCACTTGCAAGCCCACTTGGTTTTGTTGATAATGATCCTATTTTAAGTACAGAAAATGATCCAGCACCACTTCAATTTGAAAGCTTTGATTCAAATATAGATACAACACAAACTACTCAAGATAATACAGCAAATGAAGTAACAACAGTTGATTCTACCACTTTTACTCATAACGGTATTTTTACTAAAAGAAATACAGCTGGTGTAGATATTACTGGTTCTCTTGCCGGTAAATTTTTAGATGCGGGTGGTTTCTTTGGTGAATTTACAGCTAGTGATGGTGCAGTATTTAATGGTATTTTACCAACAGCAGATAATGCGGGAGATTTTAATTTCTCTACTATAGCCTTTGATAATAAATCATTTTCTGGCACAGGATTTAGAACTTTGAATGGATCAATGGTTATGTATAATTTAACTGATGATGTAACAAATGAACGTTTATCTATTACTACGGGTACAACTCTAAGTGCTGCTGAATTACCAATAACTGGTCAAGTGTTTTTCAATTTTCAACCAGATTTTCTGGGTGGTAATGAAGGTTTCTTTAATTCAGGAACAGGAACAACAGATGCTAATTTAATGGTAGATTTTGATGCTAAAACATTTTTTGGCGGTAAAATGATAATTGATAATACTACTAAAGATTACTCTCTAAATGTTGGTTTTGGTGAAGTTGGTAAATCTGGTTCTAGTAATTTAATGGATGGTTTATCCTATAGTTTTGATGCAAATAGCACCGAAAAAGGCGTATATGGAGTAGGTACCATTGAGGTAGATACTGTATATGGAGAGCCTTCTTTAGTTGATGGATTTTTAATAAAAACAACTACAGATGTTGGTAATGATTTTACTGCTACAAACTTAACAACTAATACAAATATTAATCCTGCAGTTGTTACTGATCCACCTCCAAATGGTATTGGTTCTCGTACAGATACTAGTTTAACAGGTTTTGCAGCTGGGCATTTACGTAGAAATGTTGGTGGTATAGAAGATGTTTCAGTGGTAAGTAATGGTTCAGCAATAGGTAATGTTAGTATTAGTAAAAATGCTGCTGCTAATACCATAGGTGCAACTTTAAACTTATCAGCAAAAACAAATAAAGTTAATGCAAGTTTTGGTAATAGTAATCCTAACATTGCTAATTCATTTGTAGCAGATAATATATATGCAATGGAACAAGGAAGTTTGAGCTTTGATATTAACAATAATGGTACATCTTATAATGTAAATGAATTTTCAGGAGTACTAGTTTCCGATGTAGTAGCAGAGAATAAATGCGATGCTTGTCAATTTGCCCACTGGGGCGTGTGGGCTGCTAAAGTTAGTGAAGGTAGTGGAGGAGGACAAAATCCAGCCTACCAAGATGTTGTTCAATTATTACCGTATGTTGTTGGTGATCCAACTACTAATACACAATATACAGCATTAGGTTCAGCACCTATTACGCATAATGGAATTATGTTTGGTTCAATTGCAGATGGTGCAGGTAATATTACTAATGAATACGGTGCTTTTAATTTAACTGGAACATTTAATAGTGGATTTAGTTTTACAGGTAACATTGCTGATTATAATATTGCTAGCTCATCAAATATTACTGGTGCAGAAACTTTTTCAAGTAATGTAAATATAACTGACTTAGCTGCAACATCAATAGGAACAGGAACAATTAACGGAGCATTCTTTGGCGCATCTGCCCAAGATGTTGGCGGTAACTTTGATTTCACAGCAGGTACCACCACTGGTGCAGGAATATTTATAGGAACAAACCAATAAGTAAATTATTATAAAATAATAAGAAGAATAAAAAGAATAAATGCTTAAAATAAACAAAGAAAATCTTTTAAGCGCTATACCACGTATAGTGCTTCTTTGTTTTGTTGCTTTACAAATATATGATCCGGCAATTGTTAAAACTTTACGTCTTAAAACATTTGATGCTTACCAACAAATTTACCCGCGCTTAGATGGTGATTACCCAGTTTATGTAATTGATATAGATGAAAAAAGCCTTGCAGAAGTTGGTCAATGGCCTTGGCCACGCAGTATAATTGCCAATTTAGTAGAAAAAACATTTGAACAAAATACAGCAGGTATGGCATTTGATATGGTATTTGCCGAACCAGATGGTCTTTCACCAGAAAATGTAAAACAGTTATGGAATTTAGATGAACAAACCAAAAATAGTTTAAGTAAAGTTACTCCGCATGATATTGTTTTTTCCAGAACCATTCAGCAATATCCAGTAGTAGCAGGGCAAATTTTTACTTATGATAATATCCAACAAAATCATGATGATTTATTAGAAAACAACCCTAAAAGTATTATTAAAAGCTCTAACGGAGAGGATTTAACTAAGTATATTCACAATGCTACAGGTAGCGTAAGAAACCTACCAGGAATAGAATACAAAGCACCTGGGTTAGGGCACTTTAATTTCCTTTCAGATATGGATAACATAGCCAGAAGAGTACCAATGCTTGTTAGTTATGAAGGCAAAGTCTTCCCTTCTTTAACTCTAGAGCTTCTTCGTGTGGCAACAGGTGCAGAAGATATAACAGTTAACCTAAATATAAAAGGTGTAGAAAGTATCAGTGTTGCAGGCTATACTTTTCCAACTGATGGAATGGGTAATTACTGGATACATTTTCGCCCTTACAATAAAGCCAGATATGTATCTGCATCAGATATATTAAATGGTACAGTAAAAAATGATTTAACAGGAAAATTAGCAATTGTTGGTACATCTGCTATGGGATTATTGGATTTACGTTCTTCTCCGCTAAATTCAGTCCTTCCGGGGGTAGATGTTCATTTGCAAGTACTTGAAACTATACTTGATAAAGATTTTTTGTATCGCCCAAGTTGGGCTAAAATTGCCGAAATATTATTTGTTTTATTAGTTGGCTTTTTAATGATGTTTTTAATGGAAAAACAAAGCGCAATTAAATCCTTTGTTTTTGCTTTTACTCTTTTAATTGCTACATTTGCTGGTTGTGTTGCAGCATTTATTTATTACGGAGTTTTACTAGATGTTGGTTTACCTTTAATTGCTCTTGCCAGTGTGCTTACTACTCATAACTTTGTTAAATATGCTAAGGAAGAAGCATCAAAAAAAGAAATACGCAATGCTTTTGGTCATTATTTATCACCAGATATGGTTAAAATTTTAACAGAAAATTCTAACAATTTATCTTTGGGTGGTTCAGAAAAAGAGGTATCTATATTATTTTCAGATATCCGTAGTTTTACTACAATTTCAGAAGGTTTATCACCAGATGAACTAACTACATTTATTAATGAATACCTAACCCCCATGACAAATAATATAATGCACAATAAAGGCACAATAGATAAATACATGGGTGATGCAATTATGGCATTTTGGAATGCTCCTTTAGATATTGAAAAGCATACTTATTTAACTTGTTTATCAGCACTAGAACAAATAGAAATATTAAAAGAGCTAAATATAGGCTGGGCAAAACGAGGATTACCACCAATCAGGATTGGTATCGGGATAAATACAGGTATGGCTTGTGTTGGTAATATGGGGTCTACTCAGCGCTTTGATTATACTATTTTGGGTGATAGCGTTAACCTTGCTGCCCGTTTAGAAAGCTCCAGTAAAATGTATGGAGTTGATATTGTTGTTAGCCAAAGTGTAAAAGATATTGTTGGTGATAGTGGAGTATTTATGCCCATAGATTTTGTAATAGTAAAAGGAAAAACTAAGCCCATAGCAACTTATGCTTTATTAGGGCTAGAAGATACCCCAGCTAGCTTAAAACAAGATGCATCAGTAATGATAGAATTTATGGAACTATATAAAGCCAAACAATGGGCAAAGGCATCTAAAAAGCTAAATGAACTAGATGATACATACAAAACACTTAAAAACTTGTATAAAGAGCGTATAGCATCATATAAAAAATCACCACCGCCTAAAAACTGGGACGGTTCTTATGTTGCTACTTCTAAATGATACAGTGATTTAAGTTAAATCTTTATAACACCAAAATAATTTTTTGAAATGGTCTTCGGTTTTTACTTTTCCTTTGATGCCAAAAGCACCTGAATGTTTTGAGCTGTTGAATGTTTTAAATAATCTATCCCATATAGTAAAAATGGTGCCATAATTGCTATCTGTTTCTTTACGGGTAGGGCTATGATGAATTTTATGAATATTGGGAGTTATGAAAATAATTGAAACAATTTTTTCTGCCCAATTAGGTAAATTTATATTGCTATGTTCATACATAGAGAAAAAATTAACAATTGCACTATGAATAATAATAATTTCTAAAGGTATACTAAATACCCAAATAAATATTATTTTAAATAACGGTGATAAAATAATTTCCATAGGGTGAAAGCGAAATGCTGTTGTAGTAGATAGTAAACTATCCAAGTGATGCACCTTATGAAAACGCCATAAAAATGCTGAAACATGGTTTAAACGATGCCAGAAATATAAAGCTAAATCTAATACTAAAAATACCCCTAAATAATATATAAATGATTGTTCAACTGTTTGATTGTTACTGATGTATTTTATTAAAATATTCACAAAAGCCACTGTAACAGTCATATTT
>JALTLI010000174.1 GCA_027005635.1 Alphaproteobacteria bacterium | reverse complement strand
AAGTTACTGTTATGGGGGCAACTGCTAGTGTGTCTGAACCTGCTCAAACTGTATCTTCAACTGTAGCTTCATCAACCGAAAGAGAAGTAATTACACCTTTACCAAATATTCGTAAAGTAATTGCAAAGCGTTTAAAAACTTCACAAAATGAGGCAGCATTACTTACAACATATAACGAGGTTGATTTAAGTGAAGTAATGAATTTGCGTAAGTTACACCAAGAAAAATTTGTTGAAACTCATGATGTAAAGCTAGGTTTTATGTCATTTTTTACAAAGGCAGTTATTGAAGCATTAAAAGAATGGCCATCACTTAATTCTGAAATTAGAGGTGAAAACTTAGTTAATAAAAACTATTATGATATCGGTATTGCAGTTTCCACCCCTAAAGGTTTAATGGTTCCAGTTATTCGCGGGGCAGATAAACTTAGCTTTGCAGAAATAGAACAGGAAATTAAAAGGCTAGCAATTAAAGCAAGAGACGGAAAACTTGGCGTTGATGAAATGCAAGGTGGTACATTTACTATTACAAATGGTGGAACTTTTGGTTCAATGATGTCTATGCCTATTTTAAATTATCCACAAAGTGGTATTTTAGGTATGCACGCAATTAAGGAACGCCCTGTTGTGGTTGATGGTGAAATTGTTATTCGTCCTATGATGTACCTAGCTATGACTTATGATCACCGTATTGTTGATGGCAGAGAATCTGTATCATTTTTAGTTAAAGTGAAGGAATGTTTAGAAGACCCTGCAAGAATGATGTTTGGGATTTAAATAATTAGCCAACGATTTTATTAAATTAATAATATTGCACCGTCATGCAGGCGAAGGTCGGTGGTATCCACGGATAAATTTGTTCAAAGAACAAGCAAAAAAATTAAAAGAGAAAAAATATGAAAACAAAAGATTTATTTAACTTACAAGATTTACCAGAAGGTGAACTTAAAACATGGCTAGAAAATTTTGAAAATCCTATAGATATTTTAAAAAACCTAAATACTAGATTTGAAAACCTAAAAGGGCAAACTATCCATGGAACAGTGGAAGACGGCGCTTATATTCATGGTGATGTTTATATTGGTAAAGGTTCAGTTATTCATTCAGGGGTAGTAATTGAAGGGCCTGTTATTATTGGTGAAAATGTAAGTGTTCGCCCACATTCTAACCTGCGTAAAGGGGTTTATTTGTGTGATAATTGCGTGATTGGTCATGGGGCAGATATTAAACACACCCTTGCACTTCCTGGGGCAAAAATCCAAGATGGTACTTTTGCTGGTGATAGCCTGCTTGGTTTTGGCGCGCGTGTTGGTTCAGGAACTATTCTTGCTAATCGTAAATTTAATCAAACTAATATTAAAGTTAAATTAGGGGCAGAAGTTGAAGATAGTGGCTTAGATTTTTTTGGTGCAATTCTTGGTGATTATGTCCGCCTTGCTGCTAATGTAATTACTTCACCAGGAACGGTTATTGGTGCCCATACTTGGACAGGTTCAGGTGTTGTATTACAAGGAACATACGAAGCAGATCAATTAATAACTTCTAAACAGGAACTTAATATTCGTCCTAAAGATAGAGTAGCATTAAAAAGTGGCACAGGAGAGTACGAACATATTTAATTGATATTTAAACAAATAATCTATAACCTAACTAAATATTAAATTTATTTACCTTTTTATTTGCAGGAGTAGTTATTTATGAAAATTAAATTTCGCCCTCATCATTTTTTGTGTGCCGTTGGTTATGAAGGAAAAGGTTATTCTGCTGGTTTTATTAAAAACTTTACAAGAATAATGCGAATTCTTAATTCAGAAAATGGTGATAACACTATAATTAAAGTAGTTAGTAAGCTAGATGACGTTTGTTATTCTTGCCCGCATAACAGTGGTACAAATTGCAAAGAACAAGCAAAAATTGAAGCTTTAGATGAAGCCCACAGAAAAATCCTAAAACTAAATATTGGTGAAACTTTAACATGGGGAGATGCCAAAAATCGTATTAAAAAATATATGACAATTGAAAATCATCATATAGCATGCGCTAAATGTGAATGGTTGAAATATGGCATGTGTGAACGAAAACTGCGTGATTTATAGCGATAAAAACTATCTAAGAATAATTATTGGATAGTTTTATAATGTGTCATATTTTGGTCTGTTCCAAAGATGACACATTTTACTTTTTAATTTAATACTTAATATCTTAATATCTTGTTAATTGCTATTTAACAATATATCCTAATTACACACTAATAAATAAAAAAGAAGAAACTCATGACATACGAATTTGATACAGTAATAATAGGTTCAGGCCCAGCAGGATACGTAGCAGCAATACGTGCAGCTCAATTAGGCATGAAAGTAGCTTTAATTGAAAAATATAAAACATTAGGTGGAACATGCTTAAATGTTGGCTGTATTCCTTCTAAAGCACTATTGACTTCATCTGAAAAATATGAAGAAACACAAGGTCACTTGGAAGATCATGGGGTTACAATTGCTAATGTTAAACTGGATGTGAAAAAACTAGTTAATAGAAAAAACAATGTTGTAAACCAATTAACTGGTGGTATTGCCATGTTAATGAAAAAAAATAAAGTTACAGTTATTGAAGGTGAAGGAACTTTAACAGGTGAACACGAAGTAACTGTAAATAAAAAGAAATTATCAGCAAAAAATATTATAATTGCCACAGGTAGCAAACCAGTGGAACTTCCATTTGCAAAATATGATGATAAAATAATAGTTAATTCTACTCAGGCATTAAGTTTTTCAGCTGTACCAAAACATTTAATAGTAATAGGTGCAGGGGTTATAGGGCTTGAGCTTGGTTCTGTTTGGCGCAGGCTAGGTGCAGAAGTTACTTTGGTTGATATAGCCGAAAAACCTTTAGCAATTATGGATAAAGATTTAGCCACAGAAGCAGGTAAAATATTTGCTAAACAAGGGCTTAAATTTAAGCTTGGTTACGGGGTTAAATCTGTTAAAACTTCTACAAAAAGTGCCGTTGTAGTAATTGAAACAAAAGATGGTAAACAGGAAAAATTAACAGGTGATAAAGTTCTCGTTTCAGTTGGTAGATACGCAAATACTAAAAACATAGGGCTAGAAAAAGTTGGTGTAAAAACAGATGAACGTGGTGTAATTCAGGTAAATGAAAAATACCAAACTAATATCCCAAGTGTTTATGCTATAGGTGATTGTATTCCTGGGCCAATGCTTGCTCATAAAGGAGAAGAAGAGGGGATAGCTTGTGTTGAAATACTAGCTGGACAATCTTCTCATATAGATTACCACGCAATTCCATCAGTAGTATATACCTCACCAGAAATAGCAGGTGTTGGTTACACAGAAGATGAAGCGCGTGAAGCAGGGCATGAAATTAAAATTGGTAAATTTAATTACAGAGCCAACGGAAAAGCCCTAGCAATGGGTGAAACAGAAGGTTTTGTAAAAATTATAGCTGATAAAAAAACAGATAAACTATTAGGTATGCATATTATTGGCGCTCATGCATCAGATATGATAGCCGAAGGTGTTGCAGCAATTGAATTTGGCGCAAGTGCAGAAGATATTGCAAGAACATGCCACGCTCATCCAACTTTAAGTGAAGTTACCAAAGAAGCAGCGTTAGCGGTTGAAAAAAGGGCAATTCATTCCTAAACTATATAAATGGTACATATAGTAAATTTAGGTAAAAATAGGAAAAATATATGACTGATGAAAAAAAACAATTACAAGCTGGATCAATAGCAGAGTTTGATTTAGACCCAATTGAGGAACGTTACCTTGGGCCTTTACTTGCCTATATGACCACTGATAAATTAGAAAAAGCTCGTGAAGTTGTAATCAACAAGCCAGGTGAAGTTGGTTATGAAATGCTAGATGGTAGCTGGCAATTTGTTGAAGCACCGGAATTAACTGAAGAACAACTAATGGATGCTACACGCGTATTAGCTAGTAGATTTGGGCAAGTTTTTGGCCCATCAACACCAGTTCTTTCTTGTAAAATGCCCCAAGGACACCGTGTGCAAGTTGTTGCTGGTAGTGGTTGTAAAAATGGTTTTTCTATGTGTATTCGTTTAGTGAAAGAAGAAAAATTTACCATTGATAACTATAATTTAAGTGAAGAAGATAAAGCTGCAATTATTGATGCAGTTAAAAGTTCTAAAACAATTTTGGTTTCTGGTGGTACAAGTTCTGGTAAAACTAGTTTTACTAACGTTGTTTTAAGTTATATCCCAATGCATGAACGCTTAATTACCTTAGAAGATGTTCCAGAATTAGAAGTTCCGCAACACAATCATTTACCTCTTTTATTTGGTGGTTCTGATGTTGATGAAATGATTGGTGAAATGTTAAACGCTTGTTTACGTATGCGCCCCGATAGAATTATTTTAGGTGAAATTCGTAAAGAAAATGCTTTTGCATTTTGTTCTGCTATTAATACTGGACATACTGGTTCTATGTCAACTATTCATGCTAACAACCCCAAAATGGCAATTGATGCCATTATTAACAGAGTTATGATGAATGGTGATATCCCTGAAAGTGCTATGAATGTTTTACGTAGACAATTAAAAGAAGATATTTATGGTGTAATCCAGCTTAACCGTCATGGCCCTGAAGTACGAGGTTACTTCACAGTTCTTGATGAAGCAGATGATATTTAAGTATGTTAGAACAAATTAAAAGTAAAAAATCAGAACAGCTTGCGGTGCATTCATTGCAGGAACTTGCTAAAAATTATAAATATACTCATATAGATTTAGGTACAGGAGACGGTTTATTCGCATGGCGTTTGGCTAAACAAAAACCTGATACTTTTGTTATTGGCATTGATGCATCACGGGAAAGCCTGCGAGAAGGTTCTAGCCGAGCAATTAAAAAACCATCAAGAGGCGGTACTCCAAACGCAATTTTTATTTGTATGAATATATTAGAAATGCCAGTTGAAATGGTTGATATAGCAGATTCAATTTCCATAAATTACCCATGGGGAAGTTTGCTTCAAGCAGTTACAGAACCACGTGAAAAAGTTATGCAACAATTTTTAAACTTGGCCAAAAGTAAATGTCACTTTGATTTTTATATTAATATGCAAGTGTTTGAAGATGATAAAAGACGCGATGATTTAAACCTCCCAGAAATGAATTCAGAAGAACTAATGACCCATTTAACTAAAAGCTACACAAAATTAGGTTTAAAAATATTAAGCAAAAAATATATTCCTGCTGGTGGTAAGGTTGATGTTGCATCTACTTGGGCAGGAAAACTTACAAGGCGTTCCAAACGTTCCACACTTTATATAGAGGCTGAAAAATAATGAGCATTTTATATTTAGTTGGTGTACCTATTGGTAATTGGCAAGATATAACATTTCGAGCCATTGAAACGTTAAAAAATGTTGATATAATTGCCGCAGAAGATACTCGTAAGGCTAAAAAACTATTAAATAATTTCTCAATTATCCCTAAACGTTTAATTGCTCATCATAATGCTAATGAACAAACTTCAACAGAGGGAGTTATTCAATTATTACAAGAAGGAAATAGTATTGCATTTATTAGTGATGCTGGTATGCCAGGAATTTCTGACCCTGGTTTTTTACTTAGTAGAACAGTAATAAAAAATAATATTGAAGTTAAAATTGTTCCTGGAGTAAGTGCTGTAACAACTGCTGTAGTAATTAGTGGTTTGCCATGTGATAGGTTTTTCTTTCAAGGGTTTTTACCGCGCCAAGCAACAAAACAAAAACAGCGCTTAACGGAACTTAATAGTTATGCAGAAACTTTAGTTTTTTATGAATCTCCACGCCGAATACTAGATACATTAAAAAATATGATTGAAATATTTGGAGAAGATAGAAAAGCATGTCTATGCCGAGAATTAACAAAAATACATGAAGAAGTAATCCGTTTAAGCTTAGCTGATTTGCATGAATTTTTAATATCTAAAGATGCAATTTTAGGAGAAATAGCAATAGTTGTTGAAGGAAAACAAAAAGAAAAAATGCAAGATGTTGATATTAATGATTATATCAAAAAGCAGATAACAGCTAAAGTGCAACCTAAAATAATAAAAAAAGATATAGCAAAAAAATTAAATATAAGTGCAGCAGATGCTTATAAAATGATTGTTGAATTATCTAAAGAATAACCTTGCAATTATTGCTACCTGTATATAAGTTATAATATATAGATTATAGTTAATAGGAGACTCATTGTCTTACACAATTAATATTATCCCGAATAGAAGCACCACTGGAAAAGTGTGGAGCTTTCATATGTCTAAATTCTGGATAATATTTTGGCTGTTTATTATATTTATTTGGCCTTTTGTTTCTTATTTTGTTGCTTATAATATTATTGCTCCAAAAATTATTGGTAATGAAGTGGCAGATATTTCTGCGGAATTACAAATGCTATCTGAAGTAAAAGATGAAAATATAAAAATAAAAAAAGCTAATGAAATTTTAAATGAAGATTTAGCAAAAGAAAAAAAATATAGAGCAGAGGCAGAAGCAAGGATTGCAATAGTTGAAAATGCAAGGGCTACAGCCACAGAAAACTTACAAAAATCTGAAGATAAAATATTTGAGCTGAAAAATAAGCTAGGTTTTTATAGCGCTTTAATTGATAAATCAGATAGCAAAGCAACTCTTCAATGTTTTAATATTCAGATTGAAAAAAAATCTAGTAGTTTAAGCTACAAGGTTAACTTTATGATTAATGATGCAAACAATAAAAAAACCAGAGAATATAAAGTTAAATTTAGAATTATTGGAGCAAAAAATTTATCGTTAGAGAAGGTTGAAGACTTGCCAATTTTGCATACACGTGATATTAAATTAAAAAGAGATGTTCATTTAACTGGAAATATTAAAGTTAAAGAAACAAAAGATACATTAAGCATACTAGATATTAGAGCTTATGATAAATCAGATAGTTTAGTTGCAAGGTGCTGGAAAGCCGTATAATACAAAGATAATAGGAGAAAATATGTTTTTTTGGAAAAAGAAAAAACAAGTTTCATTTGATGTTGTTGATCCCCGAGGTGAAGATGGTCATTGCTTTATTTCAGGTAAGGTTGGTATTTTTGGTGAAGTACATTTTGCAGGAACATTACGTATTGATGGTAAAATTAATGGTAAAGTTTCTGTTTATGAGGGTAAACAAGGTACTCTTATTTTAAGTAAAGATGCAGTAGTAAATGGCCCAGTTGCTGTTACTAACATGATAACAGATGGCATGGTAACAGGTGATGTTGATGTTAAAAACAAACTAGAATGTAGATCAAATTCTACAATAAAAGGTGATGTTCGTTGCGGAATTCTTAATACTATAGATGGCTCAAGGTTACAGGGTAGATGCGAAATGAACCCTAAAGTAACCCAAATAAAAGCTAATATTGAAACAGCTGATGCAGGTAAAATATCTCTTTCAACCCGTGATATTTCTTACCTTAGTAAAAAATAATGCAATCAATTATTTTGCCTTATAACGGCATAACACCAACTCTTGAAGATGGAGTTTGGATAGCACCAAATAGCGCAGTTATTGGTGATACAATTCTTGGTTTAAACGTAAGTGTTTGGTTTAACGTAACTATTCGTGGAGATGTTAATTATATACGTGTAGGTAAAAATACTAATATTCAAGATGGCACAACTTGTCATGTAACTTATAAAAAATTTCCGTTAATAATTGGTGAAAACGTAACTGTTGGGCACAATGTTATATTACATGGTTGTACAATTGGTAATAATTGCTTAATTGGCATGGGTGCTATAGTTATGGATAATGTGATAATTGAAAATGATGCAATGATTGCAGCTGGTGCCGTTATTACCCAAGGAAAAGTTGTTAAATCTGGTGAAGTTTGGGCAGGAGCTCCGGCAAAAAAAATGCGTGATATGAATGCTGATGATAGAAGATTTATAACTGAAAATGCTAGCCACTATGTTTCATTAGCTGAAAATTATAAATAATAGACTTTATATTCAATATAGCTTAAAATTTTCTTCTAATAATAAATAAAAGGTAAGCATAATCCCATGGATAAAGAACTTCTAAAACAAACTGCAACAGCTCTTGTTGCTAGTGGTAAAGGTATTTTGGCAGCAGATGAAAGTAACTCTACAATGGGTAAACGCCTAAAAGATATTGGTAAACCCAATGAAGAAAGTTACCGTCAGGCATGGCGTGAACTTATGTTTACGGCACCAAATATTTCTGATTATATTAGCGGTGTTATTTTGTATGATGAGACAATTCGTCAAAGTACTTTAGCTGGTGAAAAATTTACTGATACACTTAAAAATCAAAACATTATCCCAGGGATTAAAGTTGATGAAGGATTAGTTGATTGCTGTGATGGTGAAAATATTACTAAAGGATTAGAAGGGCTAGAAACTAGATTAGCAGAATATGCTAAATTAGGTGCAGGTTTTGCAAAATGGCGTGCTTTAATTCATATTACTGATACTAATCCAAGCCAAAAATGCTTAGATGAAAATGCTAAAAGCTTGGCTGAATATGCATATCTTTGTCAAAAAGAGGGCATTGTTCCAATTGTAGAACCGGAAGTTTTAATGGATGGAAACCATACGTTTGAACGCTGTAAAGATGCAACAAAACAAACATTAACTAGCGTTTTTAAAGCATTAAAAGAGCGTGGAGTTTATATGAAAGGAATGTTACTTAAACCTAGTATGGTTATTGCTGGTTCAACTTGTCCAATACAGGCAACAGCAAATCAAGTGGCAGAAGCTACTGTTGAAGTATTAAAAGAAACGGTTGATGTAGATATAGCAGGTGTTGTATTCCTTTCTGGTGGGCAATCTGATGAAGATGCAACTCTTCACCTAGATTTAATGAACAAAATTGGTAAAGCACCATGGCCGTTAACTTATTCTTACGGTAGAGCATTACAAGCTGCTGGTTTAAAAGCATGGTCTGGTGAAAAAGAAAATGTAACAAAAGCCCAAGAAGTTTTACTGCATAGGGCAAAATGCAATAGTTTAGCATCAAAAGGTGAGTATTCACCTAGTATGGAGAATGTTTAAATTGCTATATAACAAAAAAACAACCAGATATAACTGGTTGTTTTTTTTATACAGTTTAAATTATAACTGTATCTACGATATGATATTTACCTTGTCGGCGTAAAGCCAAAGCAGTATTTTCAACGTCCTGATGAGGTTTTATAAATAGTGGACGTAGTTTTTTCTGGAAGTCATTTTCTATATAAGTAACAAAAAATCCAATAGCTTTTTTTGCTTTTGCTGTTTTATTCCATTTTTCTAATTGTTTTGCATTTTTCTTCATTTTTTTAACCTGAATTAAGTTTTAAGAAAGAGGAATCTACAGAGAGATTTCTCCGTTTTTTTTGAACGTTACAATTATAGATACAGCGTATTATTGTATCTATAATTGTAACTCATTATATTTTTTTAAGCAAGGTTGTATAGATAGTGATTTAAGAAGCACTGCTCCAGAATTTTGCAACTTTATCTAGAAATCCTTTTTCCTCTGGGTGATGATTGCCACCTTTAGAGCTATTTCTAAATTCACGGAGTAATTCTTTTTGCTTTTTACTCATTTTACTAGGAATTTCAACATCAACAATAACGTACATATCTCCGTATTGAGAAGTATTTAAACGAGGCATACCTTTACCACGTAATCTAAATCTTTGTCTTGGTTGGGTACTTTCAGGTATTTTTAAACGAGTTTTGCCACCATCAATAGTTGGTATTTCCATGGTTGTACCTAAAGCCGCATCAATAAAGTTTATTGGCAGTTTTAGGTAGATATCAGTACCCTCACGTTCAAATATATTGTGTTTTTTCATTTGCACAAATATATATAAATCTCCATTAGGACCACCGTATCTTCCGGCTTCTCCTTCACCAGCTAAGCGAATACGGGTACCGTTATCTACACCTTTAGGAATTTTAACAGATATATTTTTTTCTTTGTTTACTCTACCACTACCGCCACATTTTTGACAAACCTGACGAATAATATTTCCTCTTCCACCACAAGTAGGACAGGTACGTGCAACACTAAAGAACCCTTGGCTCATACGAACTTGACCAGCACCGCCACAACCACCACAGGTTTCAGGTTTTGTACCAGCTTTTGCACCGCTACCTCCGCAGGTATCACAGCCAACAGCAGCAGGAATATTAACTTTTACAGTTTTTCCTGTATAGGCATCTGCTAAGTTAATAGTTAAGTTGTAACGTAAATCATTACCTCTTTCTCTTCCTCCGGCACCAGTTTGTTGCCCACCACCATGGAACATATCACCAAAGAAATCACCAAAAACATCACTAAAATCAGCTCCTTGACCAGCACCAAAGCCACCAGCACCACCCATGCCAC
>JALTLI010000173.1 GCA_027005635.1 Alphaproteobacteria bacterium | reverse complement strand
GTATTGCTTTACTTTATGATGCAGGTGGTGGAAGTTGGTACCCATACGCCCTGCCCCAGTTAATAAAAGGTATAATAGGTTTAATGTTAATGTTTATTATAGCCATGACAAACATAAGAACAATTTTCCAACAAAGTTATACAATTTATATAATATCAATAGGGTTATTAATAGCCACTTTTTATGTTGGGCATACTGGTATGGGTGCTCAACGTTGGTTAGATTTTAGTGCATTCCGGTTCCAACCATCAGAATTAGCAAAAATAGCCCTTATTTTAGCATTAGCAAGATTTTTTCATAGTAGACAAATCAGAGCAATACAAAGCTTCAACGGCTTAGTATTTTTATCTGCTATAATATTTGTACCAACAATTATAATTAGTAAACAGCCGGATTTAGGCACAGCAATTATTTTAATTATTTTATCTGCCAGTATTATGTTTTCTGCTGGAATTTCTAAAAAAATTGTTATTTTTTGTATTGCTTCACTTGCAGTAACCGCCCCTATACTTTGGCATTTCTTTTTACGTGATTATCAAAAAAATAGAATATTAACATTTTTAAATCCTGAATCAGATCCTCTTGGGGCTGGTTATCATATTATTCAATCAAAGATTGCTATTGGTTCTTCTGGTTTTTTTGGAAAAGGTTTTTTACAGGGTACTCAGTCTCATTTACAATTTTTACCAGAAAAACATACAGATTTTATTTTTACTTTATTATCAGAAGATTTTGGCTTAATGGGAGGATTAGTAATAATTATTACCTACATGCTACTTATTTTACGCGGTATGCACATGGCAATTCATGCTAACAACACCTATTCATCACTTGCTACTACTGGTATTATGACAATGATCTTTTCTCATGCTCTAATAAATATTGCAATGGTAACAGGTTTAATGCCAGTTGTTGGCGTTCCTTTACCATTTATTAGCTACGGAGGAACATCATTAATTACATTATTTATTGGTATTGGTATTGTACTTAGCCTGCATATCCACCGTGATATTTCATTACCACATACTCAAAGAATAATTCGTTAAAATATAAATTTTTCTTCTTTAGCAAAATTATCAAGAACAGTTCCTTTGGTATTAAATAAAAATTCTCCAACAATGGTTTTACCATTTTTACTATAACGAGTAACTTCTAGAATTCCACTGTCATTTTCAACAATGGCAATAAGTTTACCACCATCTTTTAATTGTTTAACTATTTTTTCTGGGATAAAGGCAACTGGTGTATTAATTAATATTTTATCAAATGGAGCATCTTTAGCTAACCCATCTTCTGGTTTTCCTGCTTTAATATGTATATTATCGCATTTACCTGTTGTTCTTCCTTTTATTGCAACATCACGCAAAGATGTTTCATTTTCAATAGTAAAAACCTCCTTGCATAAAGGGGAAATAATAACGCTTAAATAACCAGTACCAGCAGCAACAATCATAACTTTATCAGTTTTTTGAATTTTTAATTCTTGCAATATACGTGCTTGTACCATAGGTGATAACATTGTTCTTCCTTTACCAATTGCAACAATTCCATCACTGTAGGCAAGTTCTATATCTGCTGATTGCACAAAAAATTCTCGTGGGACATTTAAAAAACGTTCCTTAATAGATTTATCTGTTATTTTATTTGGCATTAACTGGTTTTCCACCATATGTTTACGTGCCACCAAAAAATCCATTTTATTCTCCGTATTTTTATTATTTTTTATATGATATAGATATTTTGATAAATATTCAAACATTTGTTGACGAGAATACAAATATAAAGTAATAAATAAACTATATTAATAATTTATTAATGGCTGAATGGCGAAGTGGGAACGCTGTGGTCTGCAAAACCACCATGAGTCGGTTCGATTCCGACTTCAGCCTCCAATCTACCCTATCTATAAAATATATATTGTGTGTAATAAATACTTCGTATATAAATGTTTTTATATAAATAATAAAATATTAAAGGTATAAAAATGGCAAAAGTTGCATTTATTACAGGTGTTACCGGACAAGATGGAGCTTATCTATCTGAATTCTTACTAAAAAAAGGTTATATTGTTCATGGGCTTAAACGCCGTTCTTCATCTTTCAATACAGGTAGAATTGATCATTTATACCAAGATCCTCATATTGAGAACCGTAATTTTATTCTTCATTATGGTGATATGACAGATAGCTTAAACTTAACTAAATTAATTCAAACAATTCAACCAGATGAAATATACAACTTAGCAGCCATGAGCCATGTTCATGTTTCTTTTGATATGCCAGAATATACTGCAAATGCAGATGGTATTGGTACTTTAAGGCTTCTTGAAGCTATTCGTTTACTTGGTTTAGAGAAAAAGACTCGTATTTATCAAGCTTCAACATCAGAACTTTTTGGTGAAGTACAGGAAACTCCGCAAACAGAAAAAACACCTTTTTACCCACGTAGTCCATACGCTGTAGCTAAAATGTATGCTTACTGGATAACAGTTAACTACCGTGAAGCATATAATATATTCGCCTGTAATGGCATTTTATTTAACCATGAGTCACCTGTACGTGGTGAAACTTTTGTTACACGTAAAATTACTAGAGCGGTTTCAAGAATAGCTATGGGCTTACAAGGTAATTTATATCTTGGTAATCTTAATGCAACCAGAGACTGGGGGCATGCAAAAGATTATGTTCGTATGATGTGGATGCTACTGCAAGCAGATAAAGCAGAAGATTGGGTTATTGCCACAGGAAGAACAACATCTGTGCGTGATTTTGTAATAATGGCATTTAAATATGTAGGTATTGAGCTAGAATTTAACGGTGAAGGTATGAATGAAAAAGCTACAGTTAAATCTTGTAGCAATCCTAAATATCAGGTTGAAATTGGTAAAACAGTTTTAGCTGTAGATCCAAAATATTTCCGCCCAACAGAAGTAGATGCCTTAATTGGTAACCCTGCAAAAGCCAAAGAAAAACTAGGCTGGGAACCAGTATGTGAACTTGAAGAACTAGTAAATGATATGATGCAGCATGATATTAAACTTGTTGAGCAAGATTCTTATTTAAAAGATGGTGGCTACACCGTTAAAAACTATTTTGAATAAAAATTTATGGATAAAAATGCAAAAATTTATGTAGCAGGTCACCGTGGATTAGTTGGTAGTGCTATTATTAAAAACCTAAATAGCAAAGGTTACAATAATATTATAACTGCTACTCATAATGAAGTTGATTTAACTAATAGCATAGCTGTAGAAAACTTTTTTCAACAAAACAAACCTAAATATGTAATTTTGGCAGCAGCAAAAGTTGGTGGAATTATTGCCAATAATACTTACAGAGCAGATTTTATTTATGAAAACCTCATGATACAAAATAATGTTATTCATCAATCTTATGTTAATGGTGTTAAAAAATTATTATTTTTAGGTAGCACTTGTATTTATCCTAAAAATGCACATCAACCAATGGATGAAGATTGCTTGTTAACATCTGAATTAGAATACACAAATGAACCTTACGCTATAGCAAAAATTGCTGGTATAAAAATGTGTGAAAGTTATAATATCCAATATAATACTAACTTTATTTCTGTAATGCCAACTAATTTATATGGTCCTAATGATAATTTTGATTTAGAAAAATCTCATGTCCTCCCTGCCCTTATTCGCAAAATATATTTAGCTAAACTTTTAAATGAAGGTAAATATGAAGAAGTTATTAAAAATTTGAATGTTAAAACTAAACAGCAAGCACTAGATTACCTTAAAAACTTTGGTGTAGATGATAAAAAAGTTGAGATTTGGGGTACTGGTAAACCTATGCGTGAATTTTTATGGTCTGAAGATATGGCAGATGCTTGTGTATTTTTAATGGAAAAATGTAATTTTAAAGATACCTATTCTGCAAATGATAAAGAAATTAGAAATACTCATATAAACATTGGTACAGGCATAGAAATAAGCATTAAAGAATTAGCCGAAACAATTAAAGAAGTTGTTGAATTTAAAGGTGAATTATTTTTTAACCATAATAAACCAGATGGCACAATGCGTAAACTTACCAACCCAAAAAAACTTCACAACTTAGGCTGGAAACACAAAGTTGAATTAAAAGAAGGTATAACTAAATTATTTAATTGGTATTGTATAGCGATTTAACTTCTTCAATTCTTCCATAAATATCTTCTAAACGTACAATGTCATCTTCACCTAAATAGCTACCTGTTTGAACTTCTATTATTTTTAGTGGTATTTTACCTATATTTTCTAGGGCATGAATTGTTCCAACTGGCAAATAAACTGATTCATTTTCTGAAAGCATAATTTGTTCATCACCTTTTGTAACCATTGCAGTTCCTTGAACAACAACCCAGTGTTCTGCACGATGATGGTGTTTTTGTAGCGATAATTTGCCACCAATTTTAACAGTGATACGTTTTACTTGGTCGCGCTCACCTTTACAAATTGAATCATAATTTCCCCATGGGCGGTAAACAACTCTATGATTAGTAACTTCTTGACGATTTGATTTTTTAAGCTTTTCAACTATTAGCTTAACGTCTTCAGATTTATTTTTATCAGCAATTAATAATGCATCTTTTGTATCTACAACAATAATATCATTTAAACCAATAGCTGTAACTAAACGGTTAGGAGCATAAAAATAGCTATTTTTTGTATCTTCAATAATTACATCACCTTTGTAAACATTACCCTGTAAATCTTTATCACCAATTTCAAGTAATGATGACCATGAACCAACATCACACCAATCAGCTTCAAATTTAACTACAACAGCTTTATCTGTTTTTTCCATTACTGCATAATCAATTGATATATTTGGACATGCTTTAAAAGCATTTTCATCTAAACGCATAAAATCAAGGTCATTTTTACTATTATTTACTGAATTTTCCGCACCTTTGGCAACTATTGGAGCATATTTTTTTAGCTCCTTTAAATATACTGAAGCCTTAAACATAAACATACCACTATTCCAAAAGTAATTACCTTTTTCTAGGAATTCATTAGCAGTTTCTACGTTAGGTTTTTCCTTAAAGTTGGCAATTTTAAATGATTGAGAAGAAATATTTTCACCACATTCAATATAACCAAAACCTGTATGAGGCTTGGTAGGAACCACACCAAATGTTACTAAGTTACCAGCCTGAGCTAGTTTCTCACCTTCTTCAACTGCTTGTTTAAATTTTTCTGTATCTTTAATAATATGATCTGCTGGTAAAACTAAAAGTATTGGGTCATCATTATTTTGACATGCAACAATAGATGCAGCTGCAAGAGCAGGAGCAGTATTACGTGCTAAAGGCTCTAAAATAATTTTTTCTAAATTATAATTTATTTCCATGGCATTTTCTGCCACTAAAAAACGATGATCTTGGTTAGATACAATAATGGCATCTGCGAGATTTAATTTATTCAAGCGCAAAAGAGTTTCCTGAAAAAGTGTTTTTTCAGTGTGGACAGGTAAAAATTGTTTAGGACGTAATTTTCTTGATAGTGGCCAAAGCCTTGTACCTGAACCACCAGATAAAATAATAGGAATAATCATTATATTTATTTTCTCCGCATTTAATTACTTGCATTTATAACATAAAGGTATTTTGTGCACAATTTTTTTATTATTTATAGTGATTTGCTTTCTACAAAATATCATCAATTTATTGTTTAAATTATTATTAAAATAAATTTTATAAAATTGTATTGAAAATGATTGAAAAAATGGTGGAGCTAAACGGATTCGAACCGATGACCCCCTGCTTGCAAAGCAGGTGCTCTACCAGCTGAGCTATAGCCCCACGTTTATAGTGGTATTTTTATACTTAAAGTAATTAACTGGTATTTAATTACTTTGCATTTTGTAACATTTAATATAACTGGTTGTCTATTATTAAATGCTTTTTTACAAAATTAATTTAACTTATTAACTAATTTTGTATCTAAGTGTTTAATAATGAATAATTTAAGTTATTATTGCACACTTACAAAATGGTGGGCCTGATAAGACTTGAACTTATGACCCCTGCGTTATCAACACAGTGCTCTAACCAGCTGAGCTACAGGCCCCATAAACACGGAAATTAGGCTATATTTTGCATTTCGTCAATAGGAAAATTAATTTTTTTACTATTTTTTTTTAAGCAGTGCTTTTTTACCCCTACTTTACTTAATAATAGTAATTCAATATCTCTAATCTAGACAGACTGTATACACTTGGCACGAATTATGCATGTTATTTAGTGGATATTAAACAGGGGACGAGAAACATGAAAAACACAACTATTGAAACAAACAAAGCAAATCAAAATAATCAACAAGTTAACAATGAAGCTATCATCGCTGATAAAGCAGAGATAATAGTAAACAATCAAGAATCAGATGAAGAAACTATAGAAGTTGTAAATGTAGATACTATTATATCAAACTCTATGAATAATATTATAATTGAAGCTCCTGAAACAGGTTCAACATTTTTAGTTGCTCCTGAAGTTGAAAGAATAGATATTTCAAATACTCTTATTTTAGAAAACAACACACCTGAATTAAATGAAAGAATTAATGAAGATTTATTAGTAGCTAATAACAATCAAGAAGTTGAAATTACAGAAGTAGTTGCTCCGGTTCAACAAGAACAAGTAACAATTGAAGATGTTGTTAGTGTAGAAGTTAAAGTAGAACCAGAAGTTATTATTACACCAGTAGTTGAAGCTGTTGAAGAAATTAAATTTAACACAATAGATGGTACAGCTAAAAATGATAGATTACGCGGTACAAACGAAGATGATATTATTAACGGTGATGAAGGTAACGACAGATTAATCGGTAGAAAAGGTAATGATACTTTAAATGGTGATGAAGGTAGAGACGTATTACTTGCTGGTAAAGGTGATGATACATTAGATGGCGGTGCAGGTACAGATAGAATGTACGGCGGTAAAGGTGATGATACTTTAATTTATGATGCAGCAGATAGAATTATTCATGGAGGTAAAGGGATTGATACATTAAAAGTAAATAATGATAGTGATATTGATTTATCAGCAAGAAACCTAAGAAGTATTGAACGTATTGATTTAGATAACAATGAAGAAAATGAAATTGAGGTATCTATGAAAGATGTTATCCGTAAATCTGATAACAATTTAATGGAAATTTTAGGTGATGCTTTTGACGAAGTTAGCAGTGATGATTTTACTGCAAGAGGTGAAGACGTAACAGTAAACGAAGTTACATTCGCAACATTTAGCGCAGGCCATGCAGATTTATATGTAGAACTTGGTATAACATTTAACGATAATGTTTTAACTGAAATATAATAAATATATTGTGGCAAAACTAGTAATAGAACTAAAGTATGGATAAAAAATCCCACCAACAAAACGGTGGGATTTTTTATTTATAAGAATTATTATAAAGTACTAGTTAATTAGCAGGAACATCTGGAACTATTGGGGTTGTTGATGCTTCTTTAGTTACTGGTGGTGTATCTTCAACTTTTACAACATCTGTTACAGAAACCTTATGAGACCTACCAGAAGATTGTACTGCAAGTAATATACTACTTATCATAAAAATAGTAGCCAAAATTGCAGTTGCTTTTGTCATACCGTCTGCTGCGCCAGATTCACTCATCATACTAGAGCTTCCACCGCCACCCATAGAACCCATACCGCCTTCACTTCTTTGTAGAAGAACAAGAATTATTAAAAACACTGAAACAACAGCGTGAAGAAGTAAAAGTAAATTTTCAAACATTTTTTTTAACCTTTATATATTAGTTACATTAGCAACTTTTTTGCCTAATTCTAAAAACATTTCGGCTTTTAAACTAGCACCACCAACTAAAAAGCCAGCTATATTTTTTTCTGCTAAATATTTTTCTGCATTATCTGGGGTTGCTGAACCTCCGTATAATAATGGTATGTCATACCCTATATCTTTGTATTTGTCTACCAAATAGCTACGTAAAAATCTATATACTTCTTCAATAGATTTTATTGAGGGGGTTTTTCCGCTACCTATCGCCCAAATTGGTTCGTATGCTATTATTATTTCTTGAGCATTTTCTGGGTTCAAATCATGCAAGCTTTCTTCTAGTTGAATATCTAACATTGCTATAGTATTACCTTTTTCATAATCAACTAAATTTTCACCTATACATATAATAGGCACAATATTGTTTTTCATACATTGTTTAGCTTTTAAAGAAATATCGATACTTTTTTCATGGTGATATTCTCTTCTTTCTGAATGACCAACTATTATGTACTGCACTCCTAAACTTTTAAGCATTGCAATGCTTATATCACCTGTATATGCGCCACTTTCTTTAAAATAAACATCTTGTGCGCCAAGTTTTACTGGTGATGCATAGTTTTTTATTTCATCATAAACTATATTTAACCCTGCACTAGGCGGACAAACTATAAAATTTGCATCAATTTTATCTGCTTCATTTATTATACTCTTAATAAGAAATCGCCACTCTTTAAGAGTACCATTCATTTTCCAGTTACCTACTACAAATTTTTGTTTCAAAAAAATATCCCTTTATAATTATATTAATTGACTATACTACAAAATATTGGCATTATTCGCTAAATTTCACAACTTATTTATGGAGAAAAAAATGCTAGGAAAAATAAGAGAACAATCTGGTTCATGGTTCTTTAAAACATTTTTAACTGTTATCGCGCTGTCATTTATCCTTTGGGGTGTTGGTGAATTAGCCACTGGGAGATTTAACAGTACGGCAATAACCATAAATGGTACCAAAATACCTGCACAAAGTTTAAGTAGAGCTTACCAAATTTCTGTACGTAATATGGAAAAACGCTTACAAAGTGAACTTAACGATGCTCAAAAACAAAAATTAAGGCTTGGTGAACGTACAATTGGTTCAATTATTCGTGAAACTTTATTAACTGATTATGCTAGTAGCTTAGGTGTTCGTGTATCAGATGCTCAATTAAACTCCGTTTTGCGTAACATGGATAACTTTAAAAATGCAGATGGTGTATTTGATAAAAATGTTTACCGCAATTCTTTGCGTACACAAAATGATATGACTGTTGAAGGTTTTGAAAAATTAGTTAAAAGCCAACTTTCTCGTATGTTGTTAAATTCTATTTTTAATACCCCTGCTCTTACAGAAAAGCAAGCTATAGAAAGGGTTGCAAAATATAATAGAGCTGAGCTTGATATCAATGTATTAAAAGTAGGCTTAAATAATATTAGTAAAGTTAAAGAACCTACAAATGAAGAACTAAAAGAATTTTACGATAAAACATTAGAAAATTGGCAAACTGCTGAACTACGTAATTTTGATGTATTAAATATATCTGCTGCAACAATTGCAGATAGTATTACAATTACAGATAAACAAGCACAGGAATATTACAAAGATAATATTAATGAATTTAATGTTCCTAATAAACGTAAAGCTAGCCATATTTTAGTTAAAACAGAAAAACAAGCTAAAGATATATTAGAAAAAATCAAAAAAGGTCAAAATTTCGAAACTCTTGCTAAAAAATATAGCACAGATAAATTTTCTGCAAAAAGTGGCGGTAACATAGGTAAATTTGCTAAAAATGCTATGGTTGCTGAGTTTTCTGATGTTGCATTTTCACTTAAAAAAGGTGAAATTAGTGATGTAGTTAAAACTTTATTTGGTTATCATATTATTAAAATAACTGGTATTTACCCTGCATATTTACAAAAATTTGAAGCAGTTAAAAAAGATATAAAACATAAATTAGCAGCCAACAAAGCTGAAAAACTATTTGCTCAAACAATTGAAGAAGTTGAAGATAATATTGCAGGTGGTGAAACTCTTGCTGATATAGCTAAAAGATTAAACATACCACTTAAATCATTCAAAGATAAAACAAGATGGGATGGTATTGTAGATAGTAGTATGCTTGCACCAGTTGAAAGTACAGCTACAAGAACTTCATTTACTCTAAACAAAGGCGATATTAGCGATAAAATTGATTTGGCTGATACAAACTCTATTTATGTTGAACTTACTAGTATAAAAGCTCCGATACAAGAACCATTTAATCTTGTGAAAAAGGATCTTATTCAAAAACTAGTTCAAAAAAGAACATTTAAAAAACTTGCCGAAAAAGCCACAGAACTAAACAAACTAAATAGAAGTGGAAAATCATTAAAGAAAATTGCAAAAAAAGAAAATCTTAGCAAGCAATTTTCAACAATAAAAGGTATAGATAAAAATTTAAACAATGCTCCATCATGGTTTAATGGTAGAATAGCAGCCGAATTTTTTAATAATCCTGCTGCCAAAGCTTTATCTGCACCTATTTTCCAAAAAGATGCATATTATATAGTTGAAGTTGCAAAAAGAAGTATCCCTGCCTTTACAGATGAAATGCTACAGCAAGATAAAGCTCGTATAAATGCTGAAGTTGCAAATGACCTAAGATTACAATATATAAAATACTTATA
>JALTLI010000172.1 GCA_027005635.1 Alphaproteobacteria bacterium | reverse complement strand
TGCAACACTGGTACCTAAAACCAGCGCGTCTACCAGTTCCGCCACATCCGCACAGATGAGCGTTAAGCAAGTTATTAGTTTGATAGCTTTAAGTTAAATATACTATAGGTATTTTGTATATTTTTTAAGCACTTATAACTTACATTTTTAAATTATATAAAATGGGGCGAGCGATGGGGCTCGAACCCACGACCCTCAAGACCACAACCTGATGCTCTACCAGCTGAGCTACGCTCGCCATAAAATTTAATTTATGCTAAATTTAAAATTACATAAATTAAACCTAAAACCTAATCTAGGTCATATAATTTAATTAACAACTGATAAATGCCCGATTTTGAATATTTTTTCAACCTTTTTTTTAAAAAAAATTTAAATTATTTTAAAATATCACTAATTGGAATAGCTTTTGTTCCTATAGGTAGTGGTTTTTGTTGGTTTTTATCTGGTCGCCATGCAGTTAAATAAATTATTTCTAGGGTTAAGGGAATATAGCCTTCTTTTGTTGCAAAATTATTCCAGTAATATTCTTCTGCTTTTTGCCATTTTTTTGCAGTTATTAAACCTTTACATTTTTGTGGGTGATTATTTAATTTACCCAAACATCTTACATCATCCCATAATTCATTAAAATTAGTATAATGAAGGGTGATAAGCTCTTTATCTACTACTGGCATAGCAAATTTTAACTGTTGAAGTATTGAACCATAAGTTTGGACATCACTAAATAAACAAACATGACCATATTTGCTACCTGCATTATAAAAAGATTGTTTTACTTCTTTAAAGCTTTCTGCACCTAAGGTTGATGCTATTAGTAGGCCATCTTTTTTTAATGCTTTGCCATTTTTTAGTAGTTCTTTGTATATATCATCTACTAAGCATAGGCTCATATTATTTAAGATTAAATCAAATTCATCATTATTATAGCTTTTTATTTCATTAAAAATTGTGATATCTAGCCTGTTATTAAATGATTTTTTTATATCAATTAATCTATCTTCCATACGTGTGGATATTTCTTGAATTATAGGATGATTTTTATTGTTTATTGCTTGGTTTGGCATTTTAGCTTAATCTTAATTATTTTTTTAATAAAGTAGAACAGCTATAATGAATATTAAGCATATAAAAAGCAATCATTTTAATTTTGTAAAAAGAACAGGCGCATCATTACTATCATTAATTTTACCTGCTACTTGTATTGAATGTGAAGATATTTTGCACCATACACAAAGTTTAGGTTTGTGTAATAGTTGCTGGAAAAGCTTACCTTGGTGGGATAAATCTATCCAAATAGAACCAGAGCTACCTGTTTATGTAGATAGCTTTAACGCACCATTATTATATGAAGAAGAAATACAAAAGCTTGTTACAATGTTCAAGTTTTATGATACCCCTGAATATGCAGATACTTTTGCAAGAATAATGCAACATTATTTACCAACTATTGAAAATCCTTTAATTATACCCGTACCAATTCATAGATTACGCTTATGGAATAGGGGGTTTAACCAAGCTGATTTATTAGCAGATAAAATAGCTAAATATACAGCTAACAGTTTTACAAGAACTGCACTACTTAGGATAAAACACACACCAAAGCAAACAGGAAGTAACAAACAAAAGCGCAGAAAAATACTAAAAACAGCATTTTGGGTTGATACAAATAAAGTAAAAAATAAAAACATTATTTTAATAGATGATGTATGGACAACAGGAAGTACTGCTCATGTATGTGCAAAAACATTAAAAAAAGCTGGTGCAAGTTCAGTTCATGTGGTTACATTATGTTATACACCTATTTAATAAGAAAGAAATTTTTATGGCTAATATACTAATTTATACAAAAACATATTGTCCTTATTGTGTGCGTGCAAAATCATTATTAGATATTCTGGAAGCCAAATACACTTTAATTAACCTAGATGAACAACCAGAATATATGACAGAAATGTTAGCTAAATCTAATGGTGCGCGCTCTGTTCCACAAATATTTATTAATGGTAAGCATATTGGTGGTTGTGATGATATGTATGCTTTACATGAAAAAGGTGAGTTAGAAAAACTGCTTAAATAGTAATAACTATATTATTTTTTCTCTGCAATTCCCATGTAACGAATAGCGGTTTGTGAACTCTTTACCCATTTTTTGCGTTTTAAGTTAAAGCTAATATCTTGGGTAGATATTATATTAAAACCAGATTTTTCTAATGAGGATAAAAATTCTTTTTGAGTAGTATTTTTATCATCAGAGAATGTTCCTTTTTTAACCCATTTTGCAATTTTTTCTGCAATTATAATATGCCAAATATATGACCAAATAGAATGGTGCTGTTCAGAAAAAATAATTACACCATTTTTATTAAGAAGTTTTTTTAAAGCCCAAGCAAATTTATTTTTATCTTCAACATAAGAAATAACATCTAAGCATAAAAGTATATCAAATGTTTGCCCGCTTATTACTAAGCTTTCTGGGCTTGAGTTAATGAATTCCATTGGTGCTCCAGATTTTTCAGATTTTTGCTTAGCTGTTTTAATTGTTTTTTCGTTTATATCTATGGCTGTAACTTCTGCTCCTCTAAATACCATTTCTTTTGCCATTTCACAGTTACCACAGCCTATATCTAGCAGTTTCATGCCTAATAATGGTGCTGGTTCCATGCAATCTTTTTCTAATCTCTTACTAACTTGGGATAAAATATATTTACGTCTTACAGTTTGATATTCGTTAAAGCTTTTTTTATAAATATTTTTATCAGAACAAATAATATGCCATAAATCTTTTATGTGTTTAAGGTGGCTTTGTTTATTATTTTTTTGCACTTTTTATTACTTTTTTATATTAAATTTTTTATAAGTAAAATTCTCCACTTTTTTTAATAAAGAGTAAAGAAAAACAACAAAAAATAATAAAAAAACTTGCCAAAGTGGTGTATTTTTGGCTAAAACATAGATAGGTTATTAAAAAATAGCCGTTATTTTGTATTTATATATAAAATAATTTAAACCAATGAAAACCATTTATGGTTTTTTTATAGAAAGGAGCTGATACGCCATGCGCGTAGAAGTTTACGATAATGATGTTGAACAGGCCTTACGTAGGTTGAAAAAAACTCTTAACAGAGAAGGTGTTTTCCGTGAAATGAAAATGCGTCGCCACTACGAAAAGCCGACAGAAAAACGTCAGCGCAAACAGCGAGAAGCTGTTCGCCGTTCTCGTAAAGCGGATTATCGCAATCGTCACAGATAGTGGATAATTCTGTTTTACAGAAACAAAAAAAACTCCCAAACGGGAGTTTTTTTTGTTTTCGGCTACTCAGCATAAGTATTTTCAGTGTTATCAATATATGATGAAAGTTTACTGTGCATATATAAAACCCAAATAGGGTTGTTATTGTTGTTTGTTAATGTTGGTGTTCCATTAAATATTCTAACATCGCCAGTTTTAGCTTCCTTGTATGATCCAGAAAGTATAATTGCAACAGACCAATCTGTGTTAAGTTTCATAAAACTCATATCATCAGGTGATACTATTTTATGAAAATACAAAGATGCACATTCAGTTGATGCTATATGATAAAGTAAATTTGTACCTTGAGGAGGTATTGAATTTTCTGTTAATAACTTGGTATGCTTTGTTAAAAAGTTATTAATTTCCTCATCAGTTGCATCTTTTTCATTAATTTTAATATTAACAGTTAGTGGTGATATACCATTCTTTTCTTTGAAATATTGTTCAAACACTCGTTTTTCATCAATATTATAAGAAGGTATTCGAAAAGGTGTTTGTCGTACAATTGTATTTATAAATTTTGCAATTTCTTCTTGCTCAGGTGGGACTTCTTTAACTAAAATTGTACCAATTGTATTTATTTTAAACATAAAAGGCTCCTGTGCTGTTAGGCACTGTTAGTATAAAAAAAAAGGGATTTAAAGTTTTGTTTAGATAAGGTATTATATGTTTTTTATTAAATAAGTAAAGGTTTTAATTAGATAATTTTTCTGTGTTATTAGTTTCATTATAACTAATAACATCTAAGGAAATTCTTCTTGAGTGATAAAATATTTGTTTCATTCTATCTATAATATCAACTTCCACAGAATAAGTATTAAAACGATTTTCACCTTTAATTAATAAGCCTTTGGTTTGGTTTTCTTTAAGTTCTTCAATTGTAGGGCGAATAATACTATGTTTCATTTTTATTGTTTTTTGAGCAAGTTCAATATCATTATTAATTGCAGCTTTAATAGTTTGTTTGTAGGCTTTTAAAACTTTACTGTGTAAATTAGATAAAGTTTCTGCAACATCTTTATTCATTTCAACATGTAAGCGTATTCTTTTTCTACCTAGTTTAACCATTTCATCTCCGGCTATATCGCTGATATTTTCAAGGTTATTTGCTAAGTTTATTATTCTTGTGAGTTCGTTAGAGTTATTTTCACTCATTCTTTCACGGCTTAAAATAGATAAATATTTAATACATTCTTTATACAAAATATCTACGTCTTTTTCTTTTCTTTTTATTGTGGTTAGTTCTTTTCCTTCACTATATAATACAGCAGGCATGGATTTTATTAGTATTTCTTCGGTAATATCTGCAACTCTTTTAAGTTCTAGTTTAACAGCTTCTATGGCTAGAGAAGGTGTGTGAATTAAACCTTTATCAAGATATTTTGGTTTTATGATTTTATCTTTTTCTCTTAACGGAATAATTTTTTGTAAAATTACTGCTATTTTATTAACAAAAGGTAAGAACAATATAGCAAGGATAATATTAAATATCATGTGTGCATTTGCAACATCTCTAGCGGTTGCAATGCCTTGAGAAGTTAAATTATTCATAGAAACCATACTTACTAGTTGCATAAAGTAACTAAATAAAATAACAGCTAAAGTTACTCCAATAATTTTAAATGAAATATGCCCCATTGCAGCTTGTAGTGATTGTCTGTTTTTACCAGAACTAGCAATTAATGCAGTTAAACAAGTACCAACATTAGCACCTAGGACTAATATTAAAGATGCTTCTAATGATAAAATTTGATGTGAGGCTAGGGCAATAATAACCGCTAAAGTAGCAGCGCTAGATTGCATTAAAATAGTTAGTACCATACCAATAAAAATTCCAGTTAATGGGCTTTTCATGTGGGTCATTGCGTTAACTACAGCGGGTATATCTCTTATAATTCCCATGCTTTCACTAATTAAATTTATACCAAAAAATATCATACCTATACCAAGTATTGCATGACCTATACTTATATAACGTTCATTTTTTGCTAAAAGTTGCATAGAAAAACCAAGCCAAATAGCAATTAAACCATACTCATTTAATTTAAAAGCTATTAATTGAACGGTGATTGTTGTACCAATATCTGCACCTAAAATAACCCCCAAAGCCTGCGGAAGTTTAATGGCCTGAATAGCAATAAAACCAACTACCATAACAGTTGTTGCAGCACTAGATTGAATGGCAGCAGTAATTGTTATACCTGTCATTAAGCTAGAAATTTTTGTTCTTGTTAGTTTACCAAGGATACTTTTTAGGTTATCTCCGGCAAGTGTTTTTAGGGCTATGCTCATTTTATCTAGCCCGTATAATAAAAATGATACCCCGCCTAAAAATCCCATTAGCATAGTTGGGTAATCAACTTTCATGATATCTTGAATAAATTCATTAGATATACTTTGTGATACAAAAAATCCTACCCCTAAAAGAAGTATTATATAAATTACAAATTTATTATTTATAGCCATAAAAAATAGTATATGTACTTAATATAACTAAAGCTAAAATATTCTTTATATACCCATAATTAATTAATATAGGTGTGGCATGTATCACACCTAGGGTTGTTTGATTGGTGCGCAATTATATTAATTCTTTAAAAAAACTGTAATGCTTGTTATGCTATTTAAACTATAAAAAAATAAAAATTAACGGAGAAACAAATTGAGCAAATTAAAATTTAAAACTTTTTTTGCAAGATACTTAACAGTTCTATTAGTTTCATCTATTAGTACAGGTATTATTTTTAGTTTTGTTGTCTTTAGAGTTTTCTCACGTACCAATTTATCTATGCAAGTTGCGCTTTGCTTTTTAGTAACAATTATTTTTTCTGCTATAATAGCCAAGCTACTTGCTAAAAGTACACTTAATCCTATTAATCAATTATTAGATGTTATTCGTTCAATTGAAAGTGGGCAGAAACCTAGCGCTATTGATGTTGATAGAGATGATGAATTTAACTTACTAGCTGAAGGTATAAATAAATTAACCGATAGAGATAAAGCAATCCGTGATGCCAATGAAGATCCACTAACAGGTTTAGCTAACAGGCGCTACTTAATGCAAAGGCTAGAAGGGGCACTAGAAAATAATCAAGAAGTTTCACTAGTATTTATGGATTTAGACGGGTTTAAACCTATTAATGATGATTTTGGTCATGATGTCGGAGACGAGGCGTTACGCACAGTAGCAGATAGATTAAATGCATGTGTCCGTGAAAATGACGTTTTGTGTCGTTTAGGTGGTGATGAATTTGTTATTATGTTTACTGGTTTAACAGGCAAAGAAGCACTTAGTGAAAGAGCGGATAAAATCCTAGAAATGATAGGTATGCCAATGTGGATATCTGGTAATCGTATTCGTATGGGGGCAAGTTTAGGTATAGCCTGCGCACCAGAAGATGCTAAAGATTCCGAAAGTTTAATTAATGCAGCCGATGAATCTATGTACGCTGCAAAACAAGGCGGTAAAAATGCTTATCGTTTTTATTCATAGTAACTATTTCCAATACTAAAACTAATTCTTGCAAATTTTACAAAAATTGTTATTGTTACGCTATTATTTAATATAAAAGGAATTAAAAAATGCAAATTACTGCTTCAATGGTTAAGGAACTGCGCGAAAAAACAGGCGCTGGTATGATGGATTGTAAAAACGCGTTATCTGAAAATGCAGGTAACTTTGAAGAAGCTTCTGATTGGCTTCGTAAAAAAGGTATTGCTAAAGCAGATAAAAAATCCGCTCGTGTTGCTGCCGAAGGTTTGGTAACTGCTATTTCTGATGGGACTAGAGGTGTTGTTCTTGAAGTTAACGCTGAAACTGATTTTGTTGCTAAAAATGAGTTATTTTCTACTTTTGTAAAAGAATTAGCTGCTCGTGTACTAAAATCTGGTAACACAGATGTAGATGCAATTAATGCAATGGAATGGGAAGACGGTAAAACTGTTGAACAATATCTTAAAGATTTAGTTGCTAAAATTGGTGAAAATATGAATGTTCGTCGCGCAACAATTCTTGAAGTTCCTAATGGTATTGTTAAAGAATATATCCACATGGGTGGTAAAATTGGTGTTCTTGTTGCTATTGAATCAACATCATCTGATTTAGTAGAAATTGCTAAAGGTGTTGCAATGCACGTTGCTGCAAGTAACCCTGTAGCTTTGGATAGAGACAGCCTAGATTCAACAGCTATTGAACGTGAGCGTGCAATTTTCACAGAGCAAGCTGCAGCAAGTGGTAAACCTGAAAACATTATTGAAAAAATTGTTGATGGTAGAGTTAATAAATTTTATCAAGAAAACTGTTTAACAGAACAAGCTTTTGTTATGGATACAGATAAAAAAGTAGCAGAAGCTGTAACAGCTGTTGCACCAGATGCTAAAATTACTGGCTTTGTTCGTTTAGAACTAGGTGAGGGGATTGAAAAAGCTGAAGAAGATTTCGCAGCAGAAGTTGCCGCAGTAGCTGGTAACTAAATATTAATTAAAATGGCGCTGTTAAGGCGCCATTTTAATAATTACACTAATTAATTTTAAAGGCATAAATATGGAACAACCAAAAAGACTTCTAATAAAATTATCAGGTGAAATGCTGATGGGTAATTCTGGTTTTGGTATTAATGTTGAAGCCATGTCAAAGCTTGCCGAAGAAGTTGTTACTGTTCATAATGAAGGCTATGAAATTGGTTTAGTTATTGGTAGTGGTAATATTATTCGTGGTGTTGAAGGTGCAGCCCAAGGACTAGATAGAACTAGCGCAGATCATATGGGTATGCTTGGTACTGTAATGAATTCAATTGCATTACAAAATATTTTGGAGCAGCAAGGTGTTCGTACCAGAGTAATGAGCGCCATTAATATGGAAGCAGTAGCTGAGCCTTATATTCGTCGCCGAGCAATTCGTCATTTAAAGAAAAATAGAATTGTTATTTTTGCCGCAGGAACAGGTAATCCATTTTTTACAACCGATACAGCAGGAGCACTTCGAGGAGTAGAAATTGATGCTGATTTACTTATTAAAGCAACTCGTGTAGATGGTATTTATGATAAAGATCCATTAAAAAATACTGATGCAAAACATTATGAACATATTACATATACAGATGTTTTAAGCAAAAATCTTCATGTTATGGATGCTGCTGCAATTTCATTATGTAGAGATAGTGATTTACCTATAATAGTTTGCTCTGCAACAGAAAAAGGTAATTTATTAAAAGCTATTAAAGGTGAAGTTAAACATACAAAAGTGTCATCTTAAACCAAGAAAAAGGGAAATATTATGAGTGATTTAACAAAAGATTTAGAAAGCAGAATGGAAGGAGCTATCAACGTTCTTACCCAAGAATTTAACGGTTTACGTACTGGTCGTGCATCGGCAGATTTACTTTCTCCTGTAATGGTAGATGCTTATGGTAGTAAAACTCCTATTGCTCAAGTTGGTACAGTTAATGTAGTAGATACAAAAACAATTTCTGTTCAAGTATGGGATACAACACTAATTCCAGCTGTAGAAAAAGCAATCCGTGATTCAGGTTTAGGTTTAAACCCAATGACAGAAGGAAATGTTGTACGTTTAAATTTACCAGATATTACAGCAGAACGTAGGGTGGAACTTAGCAAAGTTGCTAAAAAATACGCAGAAAATGCACGTATTTCAATTCGTAATGTTCGTCGTGATGGTATGGATACTATTAAAAAACAAGAAAAATCTAATGATATAACAGAAGATCAAGTTCATTCATTAGGCGATGATATACAAAAAATAACAGATACTTTTGTTGCCAAAGTAGATAGTGCTTTACAACAAAAAGAACAAGATATTATGCAGGTTTAATTTAAATATGAGCAGTATTCCAAACCATGTTGCTTTTATTATGGATGGCAACGGAAGATGGGCAAAAAAACAAGGCTTACAAAGGCTTCTTGGGCATAAAAAAGGCGCAGATGTAGTTAAATCTGTTATTCAGCAATGTATGGATAAAGGTATAAATTATGTTACATTATTTGCTTTTTCTGTGGAAAACTGGAAACGCTCAAGCGAAGAAGTTTCTGGCTTGATGGATTTATTGCGTAAATATTTTAGTGCAGAATTCTCAAATATAATGGAAAAAAATATACGTGTTCGTTTTATTGGTGATAGAACTGGTCAAAGCAAATTACCTAACGATATAACAGATATGCTTGCAGGAATTGAAGAAAGAACTAAAGATAACACGGGAATAACTATAGTTTTTGCAATTAATTATAGTGGACGTGATGAAATTGTACGTGCAGCCCAAATGTTTGCAGAAGATGTTGATGCTTCAAGGCGTTATGCATCTGATTTTGATGAGGAAGTTTTCTCTGATTACCTAGATACTATTCATATCCCTGATCCTGATTTAGTTATTCGTACAAGTGGGGAACAGCGTATAAGTAATTTTATGTTGTGGCAAATGGCGTATTCTGAACTATATTTTTGTGAAACTCCATGGCCAGATTTTACTGAAGAAGATTTAGATAAAGCACTAGAAAGCTATGCTGAGCGTGATAGACGTTTTGGTGTAGCTTAAATTTTTATTATTTTTTAATAAAAACGCATAATATTGTTTCAATAATAATAAAATCAATCTATAATGCACCGAACAAAAATAATAGATTGAGACTTTACCATTATGGAATTTGATTTTTTACCAGCACTTTACAATATTTTCGCATCTGTACCAGGTGGTGAGCAGGTTTGGACATTGCTAGCCTTTATTATTGTATTAAGTATTTTAGTATTTTTTCATGAGCTTGGTCATTACATGGCAGCACGTAGTGTTGGTGTTGGCATAGAAGCTTTTTCTATCGGCTTCGGTAAAGAAATTTTTGGCTGGTACGATAAACACCAAACTCGTTGGAAGGTTTGCCTAGTTCCCTTAGGTGGTTACGTTAAAATGGTTGGTGAAGATGATAATGAAGATGATAAAAAAGCCTATAAAGAAGGCACTGCATTTTTTGAAAAACATGTTATTGCACGTATTTGGGTTGTTTTTGCTGGTCCATTAGCTAACTTTGTTTTAGCATTTGTATTTTTAACTGGAATATTTATGACCGGTGAAAAAGAAGCTGTTCCATTAGATGAAACTCCTGCAATTATTGCCGGTGTTTCAAAAGGTATGCCAGCTGATAAAGCTGGTTTAGTAGAAGATGATCAAATTATTTCTATTAACGGTATAGCAATTAATAACTTCCAAGAAGTTGCTGATATTATTGCTGATTTAGGCGGAGAAAAAAGTCTGTTTACAATTTTGAGAGGTGATAAATACATTAATATTTCAATCACCCCAGAT
>JALTLI010000171.1 GCA_027005635.1 Alphaproteobacteria bacterium | reverse complement strand
GTAGAACAATAGATTGTTGCGATCAGAACCATCATGATTTTTCCATAGTAAATTATGACCATTTACAATAAAGTTATACTGTGGAAATACCTTAAAAAGCTTTTCCAGATCGTCAGGGTGAATATTGTTTAAAAAGGAGTCTTCTTGCCAGTGGGAGTAAATTACCAGGGTTTTATTGTTTTTGTCAAGATTATAACCTTCTAAAATATTATATTTTTGATCCAGGGGCAGGTTGTTGAATAATATGTCTGATTGTGGCATGCCTGTGACAAGAAATTTTTTTTGCTCTCTGTCTTTAAAGGTTAAATGTTTAATAAGTGAAACTGAGTTAAGAAAAACTAACGAAAAGTGCTCTGGTTGTATCATTTTGATGGCGTATGGAATGGATGATACATTTTGGCCAATAATATTTGAATTGGAAAAGGCATAACCATGCTGCATAGAAACATGAGTGGCATGTCGATAAAAATAAAGGTAGCTGTTATCACTGAAGAATATAAAATGCCATTTTTTCATGATGGCTTTCTTTGTGGGTATAAAATGGTTTCTTTTTAAAAACTGATTTTCCTCATCGTCAGAAAAGTTAAAGCAACCTTCTTTTTCAAGAGTTAAAGCCATATTGAAATGCTTATCATTTAAAGTGTTTTTTATTAGTGGTAGGAATACTTTATAGCTAATATCATTGTGTATAACAAAGAGAGTTCTAATTGGGCCTATATTGTCCCATATTAGATCATCCATTGTCTTAATGGTTTTCATTATTGTATGCAATATTTTCATTTTTCAGGTTAATATTTTATAGGTCTTTTTTAATCGGTCAGGTATGATAGATAAAACCATTTTTCTGGTATTATCTGAAATAATAAACTTCAGTGTGATTAAAATATAGACTAAAGTAAACAAAAAACCATACATTAAGAGTAAACTGTAGCTGTCAGCCGGGTAGTATTGGTTTAACAGGTAAAATCCAAGTGGAAGTGGGGCGCTGTATATAAGGTATCGGCCCAAAAGTAAGTAAAATTGAGAATAATTCAGTTGAATTTGTCTGCAGGTATATCTGGGTTGAAAAAATATTTTTGTAATAAATGCGGGCAGAGCAGTGCCTAAAGCAACACCGGTCATGCCTAGGTATTGTATGAGGCTTATACTCAGAAAAACATTGGCAAAGGCCTCTATTATTGTCATATAGGCATAATACTTATGTTTGTTAATGGCGTATAATATTGGAATACATGTTCTGCTGAACTGAGCAAAAACACTTCCCACAACCAGTATGACCAGTGGAATATAAGCATCCATAAACTTATCACCTATCCATAGTTTAATAAAGTTCTCTCCCAGTATTATCATCAGACTACCAAGCAGGATGCTCAACATACTGCTTATTTCTACTAGAAATAAAAACTTTTCACGTATAGCCTGGTAGTCGCCTTTAGTGTGGTATTCGGTAAAAACCGGGGTAAAAATACCCAGCACACTGGTCATAAACTGACCTGCATAATCAATAAGACGCAGGGCTACTGCATAATGGGTGACTACAGATAATGCAAGAAATTTTGCAACAACCAGTTCATCAATTCGGAATCTAAGCATATCCCCAATAGCGGTTAAAAAAGCGAATTTTCCGTATTTAATGTATTGTTTTAACAGGTGAATATTAAAGTATCTAGGCTTGATTTTTATGCCGGGCACCAGTCTTAAGGCAAAGTAAGCTATGATGAAATACCCAAGTAATTCTGTGAAAAGTGTAATGAGTGCAAGGGCAATAATAGAATAACCGTGGCTGATATAACTATAAAATAATATGAATCGTAAGATAATCTTAAAAAAAGTGGTATAGCTTACTATGTCATATCGGAGTTTGGCAGAAATAATTCCGAAAAAAGAAGTTAATGGAAAGGAAATGGCAACTTTACAGCCCATAATAAAAATGACTGTTCTAAAGATTGAGATGTCTTCTTCAGATGAAAAAAACAAATGGGCATTGAGTATGATTAAACCTGAAATACATAGTGCAATTAAGCCAATAATAATAAAAATGCCAATAGATGTACTAATGGCATAGTGTATGTCTTCAGGGTTGCCTGTATGCAAAGCTTTTGCTGTAAATCTCGAACTGGCATTACCTAATCCGAAGTCCAGCAAGCCATAGTACCCCATTAATGCACCAACAATTACCCATAAACCATACCAATGCTCGCCAATTGAATGAATAATAAATGGCATAAGGATAAAGGCACTGACAATATTGCCAATCAATACAAGTGTTCTTAAAAGAGCACCTGAAGCTAAAAGTTTAGATTTAGAAGGCATGTTTTTTCAATTTGTTATGTTTTTTATTAGGTGTAAAGTGGAGTTGTATCCAATTAGGTTTAAAAAGCATTAAAAGATAAGTACTTTAAGCTTATCTTAGACTGGTAATTTGTATTTTAAAATCATGTTTTGCTAATATGCAATATAATCATATGTTTATGGATATTCTATATTATTCTTTCAATAATATTGATGTAATGTTTTTTGTTGCATGTTCTGGATCAAAGAATGTGTTTTTTAATAATTTTTTTCTATTTTTGGATAAATCTTTTGAGTCAATCGAAATGTTTTCTAATATACGAATTAGGTTTTCTGGTGACTTTAAAATGTGACAAGCATCTTTAGTAAGCTTGACAAAGTCAGTTGCTTTGTAAAACTCATCTACACCCTCTTTTAAATATAATATTATTGGTTTCTCTAAAAGCATAAACTCATAAAG
>JALTLI010000170.1 GCA_027005635.1 Alphaproteobacteria bacterium | reverse complement strand
TGGATCTCCGATACTTGCAGTAAAATCACCAATTAGTAACATGGCAGTATGACCAAGTTCTTGGAATTGGTTAAGTTTTTGCAATGCAACACTATGACCTATATGGATATCAGGAGCAGTTGGATCTACGCCTAATTTTACTTTTAGCGGAGTATTTGTTACCAAACTTTTCTCTAGTTTTTTAAGTAATCCATCTTGTGGGACAATTTGCACCGTACCAGTTGATAAAATATCATACTGACGTTTTGCTTCTGCCTGAATTTCAGGGCTTAATGTATCTAATTTTTCCATGCATGGATTGTGGCTTAATATTGGGTTTAAATCAATATTTTTATGTAGTAGAATATAAAAATGAAAAATATTTATACAGCAATAGGCTTAATGAGCGGAACATCGCTAGATGGTGTAGACGTAGCAATGGTTAAAACTGATGGTGAAGATATACTAGAATTTATAGCCAGTAGCTTTTTAGCTTATCTACCAGAATTTAGTAAGAAAATGCAAAATGTGGCAAAAAATGATGTGCCATTAAGTGATGTATTGCGTTTAGAGCGAGAAATAACTGATTACCATGTAACTGCCGTAAATAATTTACTTAATAAAACCAATGCTAAAGCAGATATTATTGGTTTTCATGGGCAAACAATTCGTCATTTACCAGATGAAGGGCTAACATGGCAAATTGGTGATAGTAACTACCTTGCTGCAAAATTAAATATCCCTGTAGTTGGTGATTTTAGAAGGCGTGATATGGCAAATGGTGGACAAGGCGCCCCTTTGGTACCATTATTTCATAAAGCATTGTTTTATAAGCAAAATAAACCATGTGCAATAGTTAATATTGGCGGAGTAGCCAACATGACATACTTAAGTGAAAATGGTGATATAAAAGCAGGTGATTGCGGTACAGGAATGGGGTTAGTTGATATATTAATACAAAAAAATACTAATCAACAGTATGATAATAATGGTGAAATTGGTTTATCTGGCAATATTGATAATAGCGTGCTAAAAAAGGCACTTTCTTTACCATTTTTTAAAAAAACTTTCCCTAAAAGTGCAGATAGATACGATTTTGATGCCATAGATACTAGTAACTTAGCATTTAAAGATGGTGTGGCAACCCTTGTAGCCGTTACTGCACAAGGTATTCTACAGTGTTTACCAACAAGTACAGCACACAAAAATATTACTTTATGGCTAACAGGTGGCGGGGCAAAAAACCAGCTATTAGTTGATTTATTACAAAAAAGTGGGGCTAAAGTACGCAATATTGAAGAAATTAACTTACGTCCAGATACAATGGAAGCTGAATGTTTTGCATGGCTTGCTGTTCGTAGATTGAAAAATCTACCACTTTGTACAACAAAAACAACTGGTTGTGTAAAATCTAGCTGTGGTGGGGTTTTAACTGTATGATAATTAATAAATATCTGTTAAATTAGCAACTTAATATTAATAACTATGGTTTTTAAATGCATAGCTTTGTAGCTTTTATAGTTGGGATAATGTGTGCTTGGGCGTTTCCTAAGGGTAAATACCCTCCGCTTGGTAAATGGCGACCACTTGCTGGTGGTGTTGCTGCTATATTTCCTCATATTGAGGAAGCTTTTCTTTTATTTGGAAATGGTAAAGAATTTTATATTCAATTTGCTCATAGCATTACGTGGAACCCATTTTTAGCACCAATATATTCTTTATTACTAGCTGTTATATTTGGGCAAATTGCTAAAAGAGATTGGCAAATATTTTTTCCGATAACATTAGTATCTATGTTATTTAGTATATTTTTAGCTATATTTACCTTTGATGGAGTTAAAATATTTTATCCATTAGGTGATTTACGCATCGCCTTTGAATCTTTGTATTCATTTGATTTAACAATTCTATCTGTAGCACTGCTAGTTATTGTTCTGGATTTTATATTGCCAAGGTGGGGCAAGGATATTTCCCGTATTGGTATAGTAATAATAGTAATATATATTGGCGTTATAACAACTTTTTCATGGCGTGCAGAAGATATAGCCAAACAATATGCCAAAGCATTAAGCTTAGATGTTGTAAGTATTGATACTTTGCCACAGCCAATTTCCCCGATGAATTGGCGCTTAATTATTACAACTACTGATAACAGATTGCACGATTCAATGATTAATATTAATCGTAAGGAAGAAAAAATAATCACAGAAAGCTCTAACAGAGCAAGCAAAATTAACGCATTATACAAACCTGTAAACAAAGCTATATGGCGTATTTATAAACGTTTTGGCAAAGGTGAACAAACAAAATTTATCCAAGATACATGGCAAGATCAACCAGCATGGCTAAGAAACTATACTAGATTTGATGTTTTCCGTAAACTAAATGTAAAATCAGCTATGCCATGCGTTGAATTTAAAGATATTAGAACCTTAGGAGCACGCAAGCTTAAAAGTGGTATATTTTCTGTATGTAAAAAAGCAAATGGTAATTATATTATAGAGATTTAACTAATTTATAATAATTGTTTATTTTATATAAATATTGTAACATATGTATAATGTAATTAATTAATCTAATATATCATTCCTTTTTCTATTCTTCCTAGGAGGATATGCTATGAATAACTTACGCGCTCAATATAGGGCTGTTACTGAAACTGAAATTAAGCAAATTTCCCTAGCAATTGCAAATCATTGGCTATTTCAATTAGAAGAAAAGCCACCTATTTTAAAAAACAGATATAAAAGTTTACCTGCACCAGAGGATGTGGATATAAAC
>JALTLI010000169.1 GCA_027005635.1 Alphaproteobacteria bacterium | reverse complement strand
AGCCATATAATTTGCCCACGCTAACCATGCATGGCTTTTTATTTCAATACCTGTCATAGCTGTATCTATGCCTTGTTTAACCTGCAGAAGATAATTTGTTGCGCTAAGTTCCCCAGCATTCCACTGTTGTTCTAATGATTTTGTGTAATCAGATAAACTTGGCTTAGCTAATTTATACCAACTAATTAAAGATTTTTTATGCCCTTTATAAATATTAAACATGCGTTTTAAATCTGCTAGTAACTTCATTTTTGTTTCCTGCAGAGTTGCACTTGCTTGGATAGATTCAGCTTTTGCCTCATCTAATACAGAGCCACCATAGTTTAATACCGGAATAGGAATAGATACACCAAATGTTAATAAATCATTATCCCCTTCTGATCCATTACCAAGGCTAATTGTTGGATCAAGTATTAAACTTCTTCTTTTAAAGCTTACATTTTGCTTAGCAGCTTCATCTGCTGCTTGAACAGCTTTATATGTTGGTAAAGTTATAGCCAATTTTTTTATATCTTTTGGAGGAGCTAAACTTGGTGGTATATCTGCAAGCTCTGGTACTAAACTAATATCACAATTACATAAAGTACTAAGTTTAGCCTTTGAGTTTTCTAGTTCAGCTGTTGCATCTGCCAAAATATTTTGTGCCTGTGCACCAGCAAGACGTGCAAGAGAAAGTTCAGTACTACCAACATCACCAGCTTTTCCTCTGCTTTCACCAATTTTCACAAATCTATTCATTAAGCTTGCTTGTTCATTGGCTAGTTTCAATGTTTTTCTTGCTGTTTCATAACTGGCTATTGCACCAATTAAGTTTGCTATATATTCAGATTTTTCTTTTACTGTATTAGCTTTTTGAGAAATTGCTAAATATTTACCAATACGTTTTTGGGCAAAAGTTTTACCCGTAATATCTAAGGTTTGAGATATACCAAAGTTACGCGTATCATCACCATTATCCAATTTTTCTTTATCAAAGGATATTTCAGGATTATATAAATAAGCTCCCATAGTACTTGCCATTGCATCAGCTTTTCTATCTATGGCGTTAAACCTTTTAAAGGCTGGGTGAGTATCTACTACCTTTTGCAAAAATAAGCTAAGTTGCTGGCTTGGTTGTTGCATTTTTTCAACTGCAAATGATGCAGTTATATTAGTTAATATCAATGTTGATATTAAAAGTATTTTTTTCATATTTATATATCTTCTTTTTTAGTTTTTATATTTTGATAGAAAGTTTTAGTTTAAGAAAATCCGCCTTAAATTAAAACTTTTAGTATTTTTATTTGATTTTTAAGAAAAATTTGGTGGTGGAGAATTTGGCTTATTTACAATACCAGTAAACAGTTCATCTAGCATGTTTATCATGGATAATTTTTGTAAATGTGGCTGTTTAATAAAGTGATTATTTATATAAAAGTGTGCATGCCCATGACAACTTTCAAGGCAACTTTTATCCTCAGATACATAATCATTTGTATTATCAATTGAATTAACAGCAACAATATTTTCATCATTATTAGAAATAACAGAACCTTCACAAGTAATACTATCTACCAGTGCATGAGCAAAAGAAACCCCCTGAAGTAGTATAAGAACTGTAATTATGAATGTTGTTATTTTTTTCATCAACCAATCATATAATTTTTTACTATTAATTACTAGCTTTATGTTGGCATAACAAAATAAATTTTACAAAAACAAAAAATAATGTAACCTTTTATAAATTGTTAACGAAAAACATAACTACAAACAATAAATTATATTAAGGATATTTAAAAATATGAAAAAATCAAAATTAGTAAAAGCATCAGTTACAGGTTTAATTGCAGTAGCCGCTGTAGCAGTTGCAACTGATGAAGCACACGCTAAAAAAGGCATGGAAAAATGTTTTGGAGTAGTTAAAGCTGGTATGAATGGCTGTGCAACAAGCAAACACAGCTGTATGTCTATGGCTAAAACAGATGGTGATGCATCTGAGTGGATATACCTACCAAAAGGTACATGCGATAAACTAGCTGGTGGTAAAGTTGGTAAAGGTAAAATGGGCAAAATGTAAGTTTGGCTAATTCTACTAAAACGATGCATTCAATACCAACATCTAAAAATATAACAGGTGTTGGTATTGGTGTGCGTCAGCCTCATTTTGAGGAAATAATTAAAACTAAACCTAATATTCCGTGGTTTGAAGCTCATACCGAAAATTATTTTAACCAATATAGCCCTTCTTCTTTATACCTAGATAAAATTGCAGAAATTTATCCAATTAGCTTACACAGCATAGGTTTATCATTAGGTAGTAGCTGTGGCGTAGATAAAAACCACCTAAAAAAAATAAAACAAACAATTAAACGCTATAATCCAGCCCTTGTTTCAGATCATATTTCATGGAGCAAAACAGGCGGTATAGCAGTACCAGATTTACTACCAGTACCATGCACCAAACAAGCCTTTGATATTTTTGATAGAAATATCAACGATGTACAAGAATATTTAGGTAGACAAATTTTAGTTGAAAATCCATCTAGTTATTTAGCATATAATAAACAGGATATGCCAGAATATGAATTAATAACAAATTTAGCAAAAAAAACTGGTTGTGGAATTTTACTAGATGTAAATAATATTCATGTTAGTTGTCATAATTTAAAGTTGAACTCTTTGGAATATTTACAAAATATCCCTGCCAATCTAGTTCAAGAAATTCATTTAGCTGGTTACAGTATTAATAAAGCTGGTGATGAAGAAATTTTTATAGATCATCACGGAGATAGAGTTTTT
>JALTLI010000168.1 GCA_027005635.1 Alphaproteobacteria bacterium | reverse complement strand
GTTGTATCAAGGTTGTATTTATCAAAAAAACTTTTTTCAAATGGGAACAAAAGAAATAGATTATCTAAATATTTCGCCATTTTTTTAGCTCTACCCCTTCTCCACGCCCAAATAGATGGACAGACATAATGAATACAAGGAACATTGCAAGTTTTTTTAACTTTTTTAGCAACTCTCAAACAAAAATCTGGTGAATCTATAGTAATAAGTAAATCTATTTTTTCACTTTTAGCAACTTCAACTAGTTGATTAATACGTTTTATCATTAATGGGATATGTGGTAAAACCTCGCTTATTCCCATTATAGATAGCTCCTGCATATTAAAAATGCTATCCATTCCTGTAGATTGCATTTTTTTACCAGCCACACCTATAAAATCAATATTAGAGTTTTTAGCCTGAATTGCTTTAATTAAATCTGCTGCTAAAATATCACCAGATGCCTCACCAGCAATAATCATAATTTTTTTGTTTTTAGCCATAATTACTTAGCGCCTTGAATAAATATTTTTGCTTTATCGGCTATTTTAATCATTTCTTGGCTATCTAACATAATGGTTCTACCTGCTTCTAGTGCTAAACCAGCATACTTATATTTTTTAAGCAATTCAATAGTTTGAACACCAGTTGTTGGCATATCCACCTTAATATTTTGCTGAGGCTTGGCAAATTTTACTAAAATACCACCTTTATTTTTTTTACCACGCAAGCTGGCACATCTTTCAATTAAAGCGTTTGTTCCATCAATTGCTTCAACACCTAAAATTGTGCCATCTTTTATTATTACTGCCTGCCCTATATCAAGTTTACCTAAAGTTTTTACTGCTTCGGTTGCTTTCTTTATATCGTTTTTTTCTTCATGTGTTGGTTTAGTTTTTGTTAAATAACCATTTGATGTTATTAAAGAAGGTAAAACTTCATGCGCACCTAAAACATTAAACCCCTGCCCTTGCCAAAATTCACATAATTTGCTAAGCAGGGCATCATCTTGCTTGCTTACTAGGCTTTTTAAAAATTTAACAGTTATTGCATCTGGGCGTAAATCAAAAATAGATGGACGATTAATTGCCCCTGCCATTACAATATTTTTTACTTGCTGTTTTTTCAATTCATTAACCATTTTAGCCAAAGCCCCTGCTGGGCATAAAGTATGATTTTGGGCTGGTATTTCTATTTCTGGCTCTGCCTGACCTTTAAAAGTTAAAACATGATAAGGCTTATTATTATTTATACAATCTTGGATAATTAATGCAGGTAACTTGCCTCCACCAGCTAAAATACCTAATTTTTCCATTATTTAATTTTACCTTCATCTGGTAAACATAGACCGCGCTCTGAGCATCTTACAAAATCAATAATATCTTGGATTTCTGGGTGAATATTGTTTTTATTATCATCTTCAATTTTTTTAACCCTATCAAGTAGAGAATTTTCTGAATTAAAGAAAATATATTTTAAAGCCTTTTGCATGGCAGATATTGTTGTTTTATCAAAGCCTTTTCTGCGTAGCCCCACAAGATTTAAACCATCTAAGGTACTACGCGGGCTAGATGCAATAGTAAATGGAGGTATATCTTTCGTTACAGCACTTAAACCACCAACAAATGAATGATGCCCTATTCTTACAAACTGATGAACAGCGCTTAAACCGCCAATTGTTGAATTATCACCTATAGTTACATGACCAGCTAAAGTTGCTCCATTTGCTAAAATAATATTATCACCAACAATGCAATCATGGGCAATATGTGCTTGTATCATAATTAAATTACCATTACCTATAGTTGTTAAACCGTTGTCATCTGCGGTTCCTGGGTGAATTGTTACGTATTCACGAATAGTATTATTATCACCTATATTTAAAATACTTTTTTCACCTTTATATTTTAGATCTTGCGGTGGTAAACCAATAGATGCAAATGGGTAAATTTTATTATTTTTACCAATAGTTGTGTAACCATCAATAACTACATGGCTTAAAATTTCAGTTCCAGATTGGATTTCTACATTTTCACCAATAATACAAAATGCTCCAATTTTAACATCTTCTGCTATTTCAGCATTTTTATGAATTATGCTTGATGGGTGAATATTAGTCATTTTTAGGAGCCCATTTTGCGGTAAAAATAGCATCAGTTATTTTTTTACCATTAGCAGTAACTGTTCCATCAAATTTATATACATCTCCACGTTGTTTAATAAGTACAACTTCTAGTTCTACGGTTGTATTTGGCATTACAGGGTTGCGAAACTTTGCATTATCAATAGACATAAAAAAGAACAATGATTCATCTGCTTTTTTATTTTGATTTAAATTAACAAAACAAGCACATGTTTGTGCTAGTGCTTCAACCGATAAAACCCCAGGCAGAACAGGAAATTCAGGAAAATGACCAGAAAATACCGGATCACCATCAGCAAAATGACGTTTTGCTTTTAATGATTTACCTTTTTTAAACTCTATTATTTCATCTACCAATAACATTGGAGAACGGTGCGGAATAATATCTTTTACATTATATTTCATAGTTATTTATTCTTTATTAATCTATTAAGTTTTGCTTGTTTTATGCGCCATTCTTTTATGGGAACCGCAGGAAACCCGCTCATAACTGCGCCTTTTTGAGTTATATCCTTAGTAACTGTTGTTACCCCTGCAAGCATTACATTATCAGCAATACTAATATGACCATTTATACCAACTTTACCACCGGCAATAACATTGTTACCAAGTGTTGCACTACCAGCAATACCTGTTTGACCAGAAATTTGGCAACCATGCCCCATTTTTACAT
>JALTLI010000167.1 GCA_027005635.1 Alphaproteobacteria bacterium | reverse complement strand
CCCATAAATGGGGTAAAAGAAATAAAAGCTCCGCAAGCAAAGCCTAAAGCAATTTTATGAGCAGACCCTGGGGTGCGTTTCATTTTAATTTCCATCCAACGAGCAAGGCTACGCCAGCCCATACTTGGCCATATCCATTCTCTTAAATGATGTAATGGGTGGTATCTATTTTTAGAGTGAATACCTCTTTTACGTTTATTTTTTGCTCTAAAGAAAAACTTCATTAATTATATATCCGTTCAGCACTAATAACACATTTTAACTTTCTAATGCCACTCATAATAGATTTAAAATGTTCAACTCCTTTAACTTCAATATCACAGCTTAAAACGTAGGTATCAAAAGATTTTGTTTCAATATGAAAATCAATAATATTACCTTCACTGTTAAAAACTTCTGTAGTGAAAAGTGAAAGAGCGCCAAGTTCATGGTTAAGAACAACTCGCAAGCGTGCCTGAAAAACTTTACCAGTTTCATCTAATGCTTCTTCACCCCATGCAACAGGTAAAAATCTATCTGGTTGATCACTTAATGCTTCCAAGTTTTTACAATCTTTGGCATGAATTGTTATACCTTTACCAGTATTAATAATTCCGACAATATCTTCTCCTGGTAAAGGGTTGCAACATTTTGCAATATGAATTGCCATGCCTGGTGTTAGCCCATATATACCAACCGCTCCATTTGATTTAGCAAGTGATTTTTTATCTTCATTAGGAGAAGTTGGTAAATCTGTAAGTTCTTCTGGTTTTTCCTCTTCCTTAGGAAACATAACACTAAATATTTGGCGCGGGTAAAGCCTTCCTTGAGCAAGTGCAACATAAGCATCTTCTACAGTTGTTACATTATAAGAGTTTAAAGTTTTGGCGAAATCTTTTTCTTTGTATGGTAATTTATCTCTTTTGGCTGCTTTTTCTAGAATTTCTTTACCTAGTATAATTTGTTCGTCTCTGGCTTGTAGGCGTAAAAATCTGCTAATACCTGCTCTGGCTTTACCTGTTACAACAAATTCCTTCCACCCAGGGGAAGGAGTTTGCTTTTTACTGGTAATAACTTCAACCTGATCACCATTTTTTAATTTGGTGCGTAATGGAACTACCCGACCATTAATTTTTGCAGTTTGACAATGATTACCAATTTCTGAGTGAACATCGTAAGCAAAATCTAGTGGAGTTGCGCCATTTGGCAGGGTTATTAAATCCCCTTTAGGGGTAAAAATAAATACACTATCATTGAATAATGAAAGTTTGGTGTTTTCTAAAAATTCTTCTGGATCATCGGTATTTTGTAACATATCCATTAAACGACGAACCCACTTATATTGGGTACCTTCCGTACTTGCTTCATTATGTTGCTGTTTATATAACCAGTGTGCTGCAACCCCAGATTCAGAAACTTCGTGCATTTCTTTGGTGCGTATTTGTACTTCCATACGGTTACCAAATGGCCCAATAACAGAAGTGTGTAATGATTGATAACCATTTAACTTAGCATTGGATATATAATCTTTAAATCTTCCAGGGATAGCTTTATAAATATTATGAATATGACCAAGTACTTCGTAACAATCACTGATTTTATCTACTACAATACGGTATGCAACTATATCTGTTAGTTGATCAAAAGTTAGATTTTTAGATTCCATTTTACGGTAAACAGAATAAACCGTTTTTGTTCTGCCAGAAATATTTGTTTGTATATCAAATTTTTCCATATGCTTTTGCATGTCTTCAATAACTTTATCTACCAAGTTACTTTGGCTGGTTAAAAATGCCATACGTTTTTCAATTTTTTCGTATTCTTCTGGCTCTAGGTAACGAAAAGATAAATCTTCTAACATTACTTTAATAGAATACAAACCAATTCTATCAGCAAGTGGTACATAGATATCCATTGTTTCTTTAGCAATACGCTTACGTTTTTCTGGTTTTTTAATATGGTGTAAAGTTCCCATATTATGGTATCTGTCTGCTAGTTTTATTAATAGAATACGGATATCTTTACTCATAGCTAGCATTAATTTACGGAAATTCTCTGCGTGTTCAACTTCCTTAGATGTAAACTCAATTTTAGAAAGCTTGGTAACACCTTCTACTAAATTTGCAACTTCTTCGCCAAACTGTTTTTTGATTTCATCATAGGTTGCAAGTGTATCTTCAATTGTATCGTGCAATAAACCTGCGGCAATAGATGTGTCATCAAGTTTTAAATCTGCTAAAATTGAAGCAACTTCTAGTGGGTGAACTAAATATGGCTGACCAGAAGCTCGCCGTTGGTTACCATGAGCTTTCATAGAAAAAACATACGCACGGTTAAGTAAAGCTATATCTGCCTTATCATTATAAGCTTGGATTTTTTCAATTAAATCGTACTGACGGATCATCTGTGCCATTAAAGTATTGTGTTTCTTTTGTTAAAATATAGTGATTTAACATAAACTATAACAATTTTTAATAAAAACAAACATAAAAAAATACTCACCATAAAGGTGAGTATTTATCGTTATAGTAATCCAACTTTTAATAGCCCATTAAATGAGCCGAGTAAGAAAAAATCACAAATACACCAAGCGCAGTCCCAAAAGAAATAGCAATAGTTTTTGCTACAATGTTTTTATCAAAAATATTTATTATGGTATCCATAATTATCTCCAGTTTAGTTTTTGTTGAACCTGTCCAATAATTAGATTTAGCATAGAATATGCGTTATAGGAGGATATTTTGCTTTTTTAAAAACCGTGGAAACGTAAGCATATATTTAATATGTGCGTCCCGTGAAAGCTTTATAAAAGCAAAATATATCC
>JALTLI010000166.1 GCA_027005635.1 Alphaproteobacteria bacterium | reverse complement strand
CATAGGGTATCCAGCACGAGTTGCAAAACCAGCAACAACAAGGTTAGCGCTAGATCCAATTAAAGAGCCATTTCCACCTAAACATGCACCTAATGATAATGCCCACCAAGCTGGATTAAGGTTTTCTACACCACCAAATATTGGCGCCATATTTTCAATCATTGGTATCATGGTTGCAACAAATGGTATGTTATCTAGCAGAGAAGAACTAATCGCAGAGCCCCATAATATTGCAATTACTGTATGATTTGGGTTGCCAGCGGTTGCGCTTATTAGTTTTTCAGAAAGCCAATCTATAACCCCAACACTTTCAATACCGTAAACCAAAACAAACAATCCTGTAAAAAAGAATAATGTAACCCACTCAGCTTCAGCAATAGCGGTATGAACTTTTTTATGTTGTTTTTCTGAGTTATGGTGAATGTTATCTAGGATTAATAATAAAATAGCTCCTAGCATGGCAGATGTTGCTGGCATAACTCCGTATGAATGTCCGTAAGTAAAACCAATAATCACTAAAGTAAGAGTAAATAAAGCTTTTACTAATAGCTCCACATCGGTAATTGCTTCTGCTTCATTAAGTTTCATAATTGCATTTTTAGCTTTTTTAGTGGCAACTAAATCTTTGCGCCAAATAATCATAATTGGAATCATGGTTAGAAACATAATTAAAAAGGTGATTGGTGCTGTGTTAAGTAAAAAATCATTAAAAGAAAGGTGTGCAGCAGAGCCAATCATAATATTAGGTGGATCACCAATAAGTGTAGCAGCTCCGCCAGAATTAGATGCAAAAATTATAGCAAATAAATAAGGATAAGGCTTAACTTTAAGTTCCTTCGTAATAAGTAAAGCAACAGGGGTAATAAGTAAAACAGTTGTTACATTATCTAGCATGGCAGAAAACACAGCAGTAACAACAGATAAAGCAACTAAAATACCAATAGGGTTAGCCTTTACTTTTTTAGATGTCCAAATTGCCATAAATTGAAAAATACCAGATTCCTTGGTAATGGCGACAATAATCATCATACCAAGTAATAAGCCAATGGTGTTAAAATCTACACTAAATATTGCAGCATCTTGGGTCATTACACCTAGTAAAACCATAATACCAGCACCAGCTACAGCAATTAAGGCTCGGTTAACTCTTTCAGATAAAATAAGAATGTATGATATTAAAAATATAGATGTAGCAAGAATAACCTTAGAATTACCCCATGAAAATGTATCTATAGTATGCTTGGCAATATCTTGAATCATTAATCATATACTTTTTTATTATCGTATAATTAATGGTAATTCATAACAAAATAAAAAGCCAATATTATATTAATATTGGCTTTTTATTTTTAAAGGTATCTCCACACAATATAAATATGTGAAATTAATATACTAAATAACATTAACGGAAATGCAACTATCATAAATTTGATAAATGTAATTCTGTGTCCTGCACGTTCTGCAAAGCCAGCAACAACAAGATTAGCACTAGATCCAATTAAAGAACCGTTACCACCCAAGCAAGCACCCAATGCTAATGACCACCATAATGGCCCAAGTTGATCTGCTCCACCTAATGTTGGGCCCATTGTTTCAATCATTGGTATCATGGTTGCAACAAATGGTATGTTATCTACTAATGCAGAAATAACCGCAGAACCCCAAAGTGTTGCAATAACAGTTTTGCTCATATCTCCGCCTGTTACTTCCATTAATTGGTTGGCTAACCAATCAATTACACCAACATGTTCAACACCATGAACAATTACAAACAAACCAGCAAAGAAAAATAAAGTAACCCACTCAGCTTCAGCAATTGCAGAATGAATTCTTTCATGTTGTTTGTGTGATGCGTGTTGTAAGTTATCTAAAAGAAGAAGAAATGCAGCACCAATCATAGCAACAGTTGCAGGCATAATATTATAGGAACCACCAAAAATAAAGCCTGATATAACAACAAATAATGTAATACCAGATTTTATTAGTAGGTTTTTATCAGTAATAGCATCATTTTCGTTCATACGCATAATACGTTCTTTGGCTTTTTCTGTTGTTATTAAATCTTTGCGCCAAATAATTAAAACAGGGATCATAGTTAAAAACATAATTACTAATATAATAGGTGCTAAATTAAGCATAAAATCATTAAAAGAAAGATGAGCAGCAGAACCAATCATAATATTAGGAGGATCACCAATAAGTGTAGCTGCTCCACCAATATTAGATGCAAATATTATGGCAAATAAGTATGGATATGGTTTAACACCAAGTTCCCTTGTTATAAGTAAAATAATTGGCGAAATAAGTAAAACAGTTGTTACATTTGCTAAAAAAGCAGAAAATACAGCAGTAACAACAGATAAAGCAACTAAAATACCAATTGGATTAGAATTAACTTTTTTAGCAGTCCAAATTGCCATAAACTGGAAAATACCAGATTCCTTGGTGATGGCGACAATAATCATCATACCAAGTAGTAAGCCAATAGTGTTAAAATCTACACTTAATACCGCAGAATTTTGATCCATTATACCAAGTAGAACCATAGCCCCGCCACCTAAAACAGCAACAATAGCGCTATTTATTTTTTCAGATAAAATTATTGTGTATGATACTAAAAATATAGCTGTTGCTATAATAACTTTTGGGTCACTCCATGAAAATGCGGCCTCAGCGTGTTGAACAATGCTGTCAATATCCATATTTATTTGTACTTTCTTTTTTAAAAAATATCACCTATGTAGAACCATTCAAAGCAAAGGTCAAGAGATATTATCTATTAGTAATATATTTTTTAAATAAATATAAATT
>JALTLI010000165.1 GCA_027005635.1 Alphaproteobacteria bacterium | reverse complement strand
TATACCACAAGGAATTATGGATTTCACCACTATGTGTAAAGATAATTGGCACTTTATTCTGGCATTCTTTCTTATTGCAATTATTGTAATATATAGCACAATTCGAACAACTCAGGGGCGCTTTTGGCTAGATTTCTACACCTTAAAAGTTCCTATTATGGGTAAATTTATAACCTATAAAACCTATGCTAGTATGCTTTTATACTTCCCTCACCTTATTGCAAGCGGGGTAAAGCCTAAACAAATGATACCAATTATGGAAGCATTAAGTACTAATACTGTTTTAAGGCGTAAAATTGATATGTTTAACCAAGTTATCACAACTGGTGGACAAATGAGCGAGGCCATGGAAAAAGCAGGCTTTCCTTCTATTGTTGTTACCCCTGTTAGTGTATCAGAAAATTATTCTGGTAGTGATAACGGAGTTAATGATGTTATGATTAATGGTATGAACCACTCTTATAATATAATAAATAGAGAACTTGAAGATTCTCATAAAAAATTTATTGGGGTATTTTCTACCATATTATGGATGCTTGGTGGTTTAACTATGCTAATTGAAATGATGGGTATTATCCTGTCTCAAACATAAAAAATAAGATGAAATTAAGTAATGGCAATTTTAACTAACATTGGTGATAAATTTAAAAATATTTGCTTCATTGGGCTAGACCGTGTTGAATATTTTCATGATAAATCCAGAGATTCTATAACTGGTGATACATGGCTAGATGTTACTGATGAACAGTCTCGTAAAAATTTAGCACTGGTGTTTTTCTCTCCTAGAGATTTAGAGGGTGACCATATGAACCCCTACGCTTATTTAAGTGATAAAGAAGGCGATGGTGATATTGATGAGATGGATATTGTAGCATCTCAACAACAGTTACAAAATATCCCATTGATAGATATGTGTAGAGTTGCTAAATCTGAACCTAATACAGTTAATATTTTAATTGTTGCCGATGTTATTTTTCATTGGGATGTCAATGATTCATACATTCAACCAACTAGCCAGTTATCTTGGATACAAGATTTAAAACAGGTTCAATCAACTTATCCTAAATCAACAAAATTTAATATATATACCAACTGGGACAAAGAAAAATTAGCAGATTTGAATCTTGAAAGTAAACCTGTTCAAGCGTTACCAATAGACGATAACACTTGGTTAAATATGCCAACTTTCCAAGAAAAAAACGGATTAATTATTTTACTAGTAGCACTAGCAATAGCAGGTGGTGCTTATGCTATAACTTATTATCAAGATGAAGAACTGACTAAATTATCAAGAGAAATTCAATCTATCGAGCAAGACGCGCCAAATACAAATAAATATGCAGAAATAGCAAGAAAAGTTACAGAGCAAGAAGCTTTTATGCGTTACAAAAAATTAATTCCTGTAGCCTTTAGAGATGTAGCAAGTAGTATTTACCATTCAGGCATAGAAGCAGAAAGTTTTGAAGTGCGTGGTACTCAACTCAGAAAGCCAATAGTTAATATGCTAGCAACTATAAAAGCAAAAACAAAAGCTTACCAAGGATGGATACAAGAAGAACCTATTGCAAAATCTGTACTTATTCAAAGTGTTTCTATGGAGGCAATAAGAAAACCTCCAAAAAGTAAAAAATTTGAGCTTGAAGCTCTTATAAATTTAAGCAAATTAGAGAAGAAACTTGAAAAATATCAAAAACAAGATAGCGAAGTAGATATTAAAGTTAAATTACCAGAAATTAATAAAAATAAAGATAGGGGTAATAACTAATGATGCAATTTACCTTAGGGCTTGCGATTATTGCCTTTACTCTAATTGTTGGAAGTTACCAATACTTTGAAAATGATGATTTAATTAAATCTAGAAAATACGCACTAGAAGAAGCCATAAATAGAAGAACAGAAATGCAAAGGCTAAAACTAAAAGTTGCTGGTATTAAAAATATAAGCATGGAAACCGGTAATGACCAAAAATTTAGTATTGAAAAAATGCTTAATATAGGTGCTCCAAACTTAGAATTTAACTTTATAGGTCAAGGTAAAAGTTCTAATAATTCTGGAGTAATTTACCGTCACTCTTTCAGAATAAAAGGCCCTGCTAGTTTTTCAGAAACAATGGATATATTAAGAAAACTATCTAAGCAAAAAGGTTTTGTAGTTAGTAGAGTATGCTATTCTTGTCAAAAAAGTAGAAAAGAGCTACCCAATGGTAAAGTTATAGTCCAAATTGAAGGGTTCTTATATGTTTATAACCCAGCAAAGGTAATTTGATATGAAAAATACTATTAAATTAAATATAATTTTTGCTATAATTGCAATATTTACTGTAAACACTGCATTTTCTAAAAATTTACCTTGGCCAAAAACTTTTTCTGGTCAACCCGATTTTGATTTTAACAGAGACGATTTAATTAAAGAGTTAAAAGAAAAAGGTGATATTATAAGCAATAAAAAAGCTACTCAGGCTACAATGAAAAGATTGTTACAAACTACTATAATAAACCCTTTTTCTCATCAAGTTACTGAAACTGCTATTACAAGCAAACAAAATAAAATTAATAAAGATGCTTTAGCTGAATTATTTGGTGATATACCAGAAAATATTAAAACTGGTAATCAAAGTAAAAACAATGCTACCCTTCCAGGCTATAATAAAAATAAATCTATAGATTTAACAGAATTTGCAGATTTTTTAAATAATATTATAAAACAAAGAGTTAAGCTAAATAAGGAGAGAATGAAAGGCAGAGACTTTTCTAATGATTTAAATAAAATAACAATACAAAGCATTGTTACTTCTCCTATTAAGTATACTATTATCAATAAT
>JALTLI010000164.1 GCA_027005635.1 Alphaproteobacteria bacterium | reverse complement strand
AAAACATAAATGGTATGTACTTCAAGCTCGTTCTAACTACGAAAAACGTGTTCAAGCTCATATCCGTGAACAAGTTATGATGCAGGGGCTAGAAAACGAAGTTGAAGAAGTGCTTATTCCAATGGAAGAAGTTATTGAAGTTAAAAAAGGCGTAAAAAAACGTTCAGAGAAAAAATTCTTCCCTGGTTATGTTTTAGTTAAAGCTATTTTAACAGATCAAGTATGGCATTTATTAAAAACCACAACCAATGTTATTGCATTTGTTGGTTCAACTGGCGGACACCAAAAACCACTAGCTATTTCAAACAAAGAAGCAGCACACATGCTTAAACAAATGGAATCAGGCGTTGAAAAACCACGCTCAATGGTTACCTATGAAATTGGTGAAGATGTTCGTGTTGTTGATGGGCCATTTGATAGTTTCCAAGGTGTTGTTGAAGATGTTGATGAAGATAAAAACCGCTTGAAAGTTTCAGTTTCAATCTTCGGACGTGCAACTCCTATTGACTTAGATTTTGCTCAGGTTGAAAAAGCTTAATAACTAACTACTTAAATTAAAACGCCCTTTGGGGCGTTTTTTTTGTATGGTATTCTTACATAGTTAAAGCATATATTGGCCAAAGGCCAACGGGGATCCAAGGGGTTGCCCCTTGGTTGGCTTGAAAAAATGCGTAAAGCATTTTTACGAGGCAATTAAATTATAAGGGGGCTTGGGGCATGCCCCAACTAAGGGCAAAGCCCTTACGCCAAACAGCCAAAGGCGGGGCATTTTTATATATTGAAAATACATTATTTATAATAATATATAAAATATTTAAACAAAAGCACTTGTAATCACAACAAACAATCCCCATAACTTAATTAGTATAGAATTATCACCCGTTATGGGTTTACCTTTTTACAATTTGTCCTTTAACGGGATACATTGATATGAGAAGTTAAACCCATAACCTGTGAGGTTATATATTCCGCTCCCAGCCGCTTAGGCTATTTGTGCATATACTTATTTATAAGTATTGTGTACGGAGCACAAAAAAATGTTGGAGGAATTCTTCCTCCAACTTAATTTAACTTTAAAACTATGAGACCCACCCTGGCAACAGGGTGGGGAAAAACTATGAAAAATTCAAGCACAAAAAATATTTTTTCTTTCGACATGGAAGTTGACGGCCTGTATGGCGTCAGCTTCGCAATTGCCGCCACGGTTCGCCGTGGCGGTGTTGAGATTGCGTCCTTTGAAGGACGCATTCCAGACTCGGCCGTTTCGGACGAGTGGGTCAAGGAGAATGTCCTTCCTGCATTGGGTGACATGGAGATCACCCACAATACCAGCGAAGAGCTGGAAGAGGCATTTTGGGCATTTTATGCCCAACAATGCATTATTGAAGGTGAGTGGGGACCAAGCTTTGACGGAGATAACATAGTGTGCATTGCACACTGTGGCGCTCCCGTTGAAGCCGGGTTCTTTCGTCGCGCTGTAGAGCGTGATGAGAGTCGCACTTTTTGTGCGCCAATGAACCTACATGATGTGGGTTCATTGTTGGAGGCTCTTGGCGAGCCAGCCGCGAGCGTTGACTCATATGTTGAAAAGTACAGATTGTCTGTACCTTTTGGTGGCGTAAGCCATCATCCTATGTATGACTCAGCTGTGGCAGCTGTAGTGTGGGAACACGCTATGGCACGTATCGCCAAGGCTTAGTTTTAAAAGAGAGTTAGTACTTTTTGTGAGAGAAAAAGTAATAACTTATTTTAGCGACTAATTTAACAGAGGCTCTCACCCTCTGTTTTTTTTGTGCTTAGCACTTGAAAGTTAAACTTTTTATACCTATATATAAGTTATTGATAGATAAATATCTGCCATACCTTTTATAACAAACCGTATTACGGCTTGAATTGGTATGGCATTTTTTTTGCTATGAAAATTATAAACAGTGTCACTGTAAATATAGTGGCGTTTTAAACTTTTGGGGTTATTAACCCCGCAACTTATGAGGGCTCACATGGTAACATGTGGGCAAAAAAAATGAGGTATTTAGTTGAAACAAGAAAAAGAGAGACTATCTTCTTCGAAGAGGAGATAGGAAGAACAACATATCAAGTGGTACCACTTGATATGTTGTTAGGTATGGTGGCAGATTATAACAATGTGCCAATATCCATGGTAGATGATACCATGATATTTAATAAAATGCCTTATGAGGAGGAGGTAAAGCTTGTTCATACCATCCTTAAGGACGGGGTGGAAGTTGAATTTGGAGATAGCTTAAAAGAGCTACCTCCTAGAACTCGAAAAAAACATATAGGCACAGGATATAGCCCTGATGGCTATAGAAAGGTGTCTCATTATGTAGATGAGGAGGTAGAAGTGCCTCCTCAGAAGATTAAGAGCATAAAAGTTGGCAACTTTTATGCTGAGTTCAACATGGACATAAAAGATGAAGCTTCATCTTTTAAAAAGTATATTGAAATAATAAATATGCTGAACATTGCCAAGGAGGATGTGGCAAAAAATGCCAAAACTCCATTTGGTGGAGGTGTTCGTACTGGGGCGGCTTCAGGAATTGTTAACTATTGGGTTATAAAACCTGATGGTAGCATGAGAGACCCAGATATGGGCTCTTTCTATGAGAAGTATTGGTATGATATTGGCGAAGGTGATTTAGCCTTATCACACCGAAAAAGTTCTCAGCATTCGAAGCATATCTTCGAAATTGAGAAAGCTCCGGAGAACTTAACCAAAGAACAGAAGGAGGCAGTTAATGTAATACAAGAAAAAATTGCTGACTTCTGGGAAGGGCGTGTTACTGGTAATGACCACCTGTCTCCATCTATGGAGAGAGGTTGGGATTTAACAGAGCCAACTTACAAAATTGTTTCTGAACCACATCGGTACTTAAACAATAAATAGCAATGTAACGTGCATTGCATAAATAACGAGCCCCGACAGACGTGTCGGGGCATTTTTTTTGCCTAAATCCTAAAGAAAAGGCACAGCAAAACCAAAATCAAAGCGAACATCGGCTGGTATGGTAAATAACCACAGCCAAACAATGGCTAGAATAGCTAGAATAAACCATAGTAAAATCCATACAAATTCTGGTAGTAATAGCCTGTCGGCTAGCATTGCTCCGTCTCCTTCATGTTTGCCGTCTATTAAATTTAATGGTGCGTGAACAGCGTTTACCATGGTATGCACCCCAATAAATTCTACTAAATAATTTAAATATGGGACGTTATCTAACAGGGTAGGGGTGTAAAATATTCCGAGCATTATTATTATGATTGTTAGGGTTACTATGCTTCTTACCCAAAAAATTGTTACCATAACTATTAATGCAGATAACATATATAAAAATTCATTACTTCCAGCAGAATTTAAAAACCAGCCACCTAAAAATATAAATAATCCCCAAAGTGTTGCACCTATGTAACCCGCCAACAGTATTATAATCATAAAACCACCTCTGGTTTGACAATACCCTGAACCATCCCAATTTATTTGAATACGGTGAATGTGTCCGCCTGTAATAATGCTTGCAATCCCATGAGATAATTCATGAAAAAAAGTTTCAACCCATTTAAATGGACGATTAACATAAGGTATAGCATCAACCAAAAAGCTTAGCCCAACCAAAAGAGGAATATAAAAATATGCTGATAAAGTAAAATTTTCCATTGCAAAAGTATTTTACACATATTATACATGCTTAGTCATTATAAATATTTGTTGCTTGATTGTTATTTTCAAGGCTTCTCAATAAGTATTCGTAATAAAAGTTGCAGTTTGTGCATATTGTTCTTTACATATGGTTGTAAAGTATGATATATGCTCGCTGTTATTGTATTAAAATTTAACTTAAATATATTTAGTTTTTTAAATATGTTTATAAGTACGGATAAAGTGAAAAGTTATGGCAAAAAAGAAAATAGACGGTTACATTAAGTTACAAATTGAAGCAGGGGCAGCAAACCCTTCTCCTCCAGTAGGTCCAGCTTTAGGTCAAAAAGGCTTAAACATCATGGAATTTTGTAAAGCATTTAACGCAGCAACTCAAAAAATTGATAAAGGTACTCCTGTTCCTACAGTTATTACTGTATATGCAGATAGAACTTTTACATTTGAAATGAAAACAGCTCCGGCAAGTTACTACCTTAAAAAGGCAGCAAACATTAAAAAAGGATCTGGTACAGTTGGTGATGGTAAAATGGTTGGTAAAGTTACCCGTAAGCAAGTTGAAGAAATTGCTGAAGCTAAAATGGCAGATTTAAACGCAAATGACCTAGATGCAGCAGTGAAAATTATTTCTGGTAGTGCTGAATCTATGGGTATTGAAGTTGTATAAAGGTTTAAAAGGGAATATATAAAATGGCTAAATTAACAAAAAAACAGCAAGCAATTGCAAAAACAGTAGATACTGAAAAAGAATATGCTGTAGCAGATGCTGTTAAAGCACTTAGTGAATGCCAAAGTGCAAAATTTGATGAAACTGTAGAAATGGCTTTAAACCTAAATGTTGATCCTAAATATGCAGATCAAATCGTTCGTGGTACAGTTGCTCTTCCTAATGGTTTAGGTAAAGAAGTACGCGTTATAGTATTTGCTAAAGATGAAGCAGCTGAAGCCGCTAAAAAAGCTGGCGCTGATGAAGTTGGTACAGATGATCTAGCAAAGAAAATCCAAGATGGTTGGATGGAATTTGATAGAGTTGTAGCTGCTCCAAACTGTATGGTAACTGTTGGTAAATTAGGTAAAGTTTTAGGCCCACGTGGTTTAATGCCTAACCCTAAGCTTGGTACTGTAACACCAGATGTTGCTAAAGCTGTTGAAGCAGTTAAAGCCGGTATGCTTGAATTTAAAGCAGAAAAAAATGGTGTAGTACATGCTCCTGTTGGTAAAAAATCAATGGGTGATAAAAAACTTACTGAAAATGCAAAGGCATTAGTTAAAGCTGTACGTGATGCTAAGCCAAGTGGTGCTAAAGGTATTTACATGGAAAAAATTTCCATTAGTACAACAATGGGCCCTGGTTTAACAGTTGATATGGCATCTGCTTAAATAGCATAATAAAAGAATAATGTTACTTAGTAATAAGTAATATTTAGGTTTAAATATTATTGATAATTTTTAAACCGCCCTGTCAGAGAAAGTTGGGGGAAACTTAAACTGTGTAACTTGTATAAGTTAAACAGCCCAGCCGAGACAAGACAGGTGAATAATGAGAAAGTAAGATAAATGGTTTATTTTACTACAAACCTAGCCTAAAAATTAGGTTTGGGCACAAACTAAAAAGGAAGTGCATAAACAATGGATAAAGCGCAAAAAAGAGCGTTTGTTAAAGAACTGAATTCTTCACTTAGTGAAGCAGAATCTGTTATTGTTTCGCATTATCGTGGTTTGACGGTTGCTGATTTAACTCAGTATCGTCGTAACATGAGAGAACTAGGTGGTAGCGTTAAAGTTGCTAAAAACCGCTTAGCTAAAATTGCTTTCAAAGGTACAAACTTTGAAAACTTAGACCCTCTTATGGCTGGACCAACGATTATTGCATCTGCTAATGATCCGATTAGTGCAGCCAAAGTTACTCATGAGTTCGCCAAAACTAACAAAGATCTAGTCATTTTAGGTGGTACAGTTGGTACTGATAACCTAGATGTTGCTGGTGTTAAAGCGCTTGCTGCTATGCCATCACTAGACGAGTTACGTGCGAAACTTATTGGATTGCTTTCAGCACCGGCTCAACAGCTAGCAACAGTTACACAGGCACCTGCTTCTGGCTTAGCTCGCCAATTGGCTGCTAAACCTGAGTAGTATTTAGAACTAAGACAAATTATTTTAAAAAAGGAAAATTAAAATGACTGATTTAAACAAAATCGTAGATACACTATCTGCATTAACAGTAATGGAAGCTGCTGAGCTTTCAACTCTACTTGAAGACAAATGGGGCGTATCTGCAGCTGCTGCTGTTGCTGCACCTGCTGCTGCTGGTGCTGCTGCTCCTGCAGAAGAAAAAGATGAATTTGACGTTGTAATGACATCATTCGGTGAGAAGAAAATCGAAGTGATTAAAGCTGTACGTGGTATTACTGGTTTAGGCTTAAAAGAAGCTAAAGACATGGTAGAAGCTGTACCTACAACAGTTAAAGAAGCTGCATCTAAAGATGACGCTGCTGAAATCAAGAAAACTCTAGAAGGTGCTGGTGCATCTGTAGAACTTAAATAGTTCTGGAGTTTAGTGGAATAGGTCGATAGGTAAAAAGCCTATCGACCTTATCTGCGATTATAAAATACTAAAAATGCTTAGTGTTTTATTTGTGGTTATAGGCTTGTAAAAGCAGAATTAACTACTATATAGCTAAAGAGTTATACTAAAAGTCTCTTTTAAATAAAAAATTTTAGTAAAGATTTAACTTAACCTAATAAGGAAACTGTAAGGCACATGACACTTTCATTCACTGGTAAAAAACGTATCCGTAAATCTTACAGCAGAATTCAAACTGTGGCTGAAATGCCCGATCTGCTAGAAATTCAGAAATCTTCGTTTGATGATTTTATCTCTTTTGAAGAAGGACAAAAAGATAAAACATCAAAGCAAATAGCTCGTGTTCGTGGTTTGGAAACAGCGTTTAAAAGCGTTTTTCCTATCCAAGATAACGCTGGTAATGCAGAATTAGATTTTGTAGATTATAAATTAGATGAACCTAAATTTGATGTGGAAGAGTGTCAACAGCGTGATGTAACATTTGCTATGCCTCTAACAGTTAAATTTCGCTTAACATTGTGGGAAAATAACGAACAAACGGGAGCTCGTTCTGTTAAAGATATTAAAGAGCAAGAAGTTTACATGTGTGATGTACCCATGATGACAGAAACTGGTACTTTTGTAATTAATGGTACTGAACGTGTTATTGTTTCTCAAATGCACAGAAGTCCTGGTGTTTTCTTTGATCATGATAATGGTTTAACTCATTCATCAGGAAAACTTTTATTTTCTGCTCGTGTAATCCCATTCCGTGGTTCATGGTTAGATTTTGAACTAGATCACAAAGATAACCTATATGTACGTATAGACCGCAGAAGAAAACTTCCTGCAACATATATTTTACGTGCAATGGGTATGGAAGCTCAAGATATTCTAGATGATTACTACGATAAAGTGCCTGTTCGTATTAAATCTAATAAATTTGCCTTACGTTTTGAACCTATGTTTTATGATGGTGTTAAACTAACAGCTGATATGATAGATGCTGATAGTAAAGAGGTATTAGCAAAAGCTGGTGAAAAACCAAAAGCACGTATGATGCGTGAAATGAAAAAATCTACAGATGAACGTTGGATTTATCAAGATGAAGAGCAATTATATGGTCGTTATTTAGCTGAAGATTTAGTAGACAAAGAAACTGGTGAAGTATTATTTGCTGGTGGTAGTGAAATTACTGAAGATACAATAGAAGAAATTAAAAACTTAAAACTTAAAACTTTTAATATTCTTAAATTAGATCACTTACATATTGGTGCATATATTCGTAATACATTACAAATAGATAAAACATCTTCTCAAGATGAAGCATTAATTGAAATATACAAGGTAATGCGTCCAGGTGAACCACCTACCGTAGAAGCAGCAGAAAAACTTTTTGAAGGATTATTCTTTGATGGTGACCGTTATGATTTATCTGATGTAGGTCGTATGAAAATGAATGCTCGTTTAGGTTTTGAAGGTTTGGATGATTCTATTCATACTTTACGTAAAATAGATATTATTGAAGTTCTGCGTCGTTTAATTCTTATACGTGATGGTGTAGATAACGTTGATGATATTGATCATTTAGGTAACCGTCGTATCCGTTCAGTTGGTGAACTTTTAAGTAACCAATTCCGTGTTGGTTTATTACGTGTTGAACGTAGTATCAAGGAGCGTTTAGCATCTTCTGATTTACCAACATTTATGCCACGTGATTTAATTAATGCTCGTCCATTAAGTGCATCACTGCGTGAATTCTTTGCTTCATCACAACTTTCACAGTTTATGGATCAAACAAACCCACTTTCTGAAGTTACTCATAAACGTCGTATTTCAGCTCTTGGGCCTGGTGGTTTAACCCGTGAACGTGCTGGTTTTGAAGTACGTGACGTGCACCCAACTCATTACGGTCGTATTTGCCCAATTGAAACTCCAGAAGGGCCAAACATTGGTTTGATTAACTCACTTTCAAACTATGCTCGTGTTAATAAATATGGTTTCATTGAAACTCCTTACCGTAAAATTGAAGATGGTAAAGCAACTAGTAAAGTAGAATATATGTCTGCTATCAAAGAAGCTGGTCATGCTATTGCGCAGGCTTCAACTCCTTTAGCTAAAAATGGAGAAATTAAAGATGACATGGTAGTTTGTCGTGTTACTGGTGAAACTACATTTATGCCAAAAGATAAAGTAGATTGTATGGATGTTGCACCAAAACAGCTTATTTCTGTTGCAGCAGCTTTAATTCCTTTCCTAGAAAATGATGATGCTAACCGTGCATTAATGGGGGCTAACATGCAACGTCAGGCTGTTCCTCTTTTAAAAAGTGAAGCACCATTAGTTGGTACAGGTATGGAAGCAAATATTGCTCAAGATAGTGGTATTACTACAGTTGCAAAACGTGGTGGTATTGTAGAACAAGTTGATGCAACACGTATTGTTGTTAGAGCTAACGAAGATTTAGACATAGCAAGAAGTGGTGTAGATATTTATCGTTTAAATAAATTTAAGCGTTCTAACCAATCTAGTTGTATGAACCAGTGCCCGCTTGTTAAAAAAGGTGATATTGTTAAAAAAGGCGATATTATGGCTGATGGCCCTTCAACTAATATGGGTGAACTTGCTTTAGGTCGTAACGTAACAGTAGCCTTTATGCCTTGGAATGGTTATAACTTTGAGGATTCAATCCTGATTTCTGAACGTATTGTACGTGACGATGTATTTACTTCAATTCATATTGATTCATTTGAAGTAATGGCACGTGATACTAAACTTGGTACAGAAGAAATTACTCGTGATATCCCTAATGTTGGTGAAGAAGCTCTTAAAAACTTAGATGAATCTGGTATTATCCGTATTGGTGCGGAACTTAAACCAGGTGATATCATGGTTGGTAAAATCACTCCTAAAGGTGAAAGCCCAATGACACCAGAAGAAAAACTTCTACGTGCTATTTTTGGTGAAAAAGCAGCAGATGTACGTGATACATCATTACGTGTTTCACCAGGACATTACGGTACAGTTGTTGGTGTTAAAGTTTTCAACCGCCGTGGTGGTGAAAAAGACGAACGTACAGTTGAAATTGAAGAAATGGAAATCGCTAAACTAACTAAAGATGTGTTAGATGAGCGCCGTGTTCTTGAAGCAGATGCTTACTCTCGTTTAGAAGAAATGTTAATTGGTGAAAAAGTTACTGCTAAATTTGGTAGTATTGCTAAAGGTAAAGCTATTACTAAAGAAGCTTTAGATGACATGAAGCGTATTGATTGGTGGAAAGCTGCTGTTTCAACAGATAAAAAACTAAAAAACATTGAAGCATTAAAATCTAACCTAGATAACGCAATTGAAGCATTAAATAAACGTTTTGATGCAAAAACTGAAAAAATTAAAGCATCTGATGATTTATTACCAGGTGTACTTAAAATGGTTAAAGTTTTTGTAGCAGTTAAACGTAAATTACAACCAGGGGATAAAATGGCTGGTCGTCATGGTAACAAAGGTGTGATTTCTCGTATTTTACCAGTGGAAGATATGCCATACATGGAAGATGGATCACAGGTTGATATTGTACTTAACCCGCTTGGTGTGCCTTCACGTATGAACGTTGGTCAAATTTTGGAAACTCACTTAGGTTGGGCATGTAAAGGTATCGGTAAAAAAATCGAAACATTAATGCATGAAGCTTATGAAAAAAATGATACCAAAGAATTACGTAGTTACTTAGAAAGTATTTACGATGGTATGGATGATCCGCAAAAAGAACTTAAATCATTCAAAGATGATGAAATTCTTGAATTATCTAAAAACCTTTCAAATGGTGTTCCTATTGCTACTAGTGCATTTGACGGTGCCATTGAAACAGATATTTCTGGTATGTTAACAAAAGCTGGTATGGATACAAGTGGTAAAGTTCAACTTTATGACGGTAGAACCGGTGATAAATTTGAACAAAAAACAACAGTAGGTATTATTTACATGCTGAAACTTCATCACCTAGTTGATGAAAAAATTCACGCACGTTCAATTGGGCCATACAGTTTAGTTACTCAACAACCATTAGGTGGTAAAGCACAATTTGGTGGTCAGCGTTTTGGAGAAATGGAAGTATGGGCATTGCAAGCTTATGGTGCAGCATACACACTTCAAGAAATGCTAACTGTTAAATCAGATGATGTATCTGGTAGAACAAAAACTTATGAAGCTATTGTTCGTGGTGAAGATAACTTTGAAATTGGTATCCCTGAATCATTTAATGTATTAGTACATGAAATACAGGCTCTGGGAATGAACGTAGAACTTAAAACTAATGATGTAACAAGCGTAGAATCAGATGATGCTATGGCTATTGAAAATCAAACTGTTTAATTAGAAAAGGAAGTTAAAATACTATGCAGAATAATCAAAGTATTATGAATCTATTTGGTGGAACTAAGGCTGCACCAAAAGTATTTGATAGCATTAAAATTTCAGTTGCGTCATCAGACCAAATGCGCTCCCGTTCATTCGGTGAAGTTAAAAAACCAGAAACCATTAACTATCGTACATTTAAACCAGAATTTGGTGGTTTATTCTGTGCGCGTATTTTTGGGCCTGTAAAGGATTACGAATGTTTATGTGGTAAATACAAACGCATGAAGCACCGTGGTATTGTGTGTGAAAAATGTGGTGTTGAAGTTATTGAATCTAAGGTACGTCGTGAACGTATGGGACACATTGAACTTGCTGCTCCTGTTGCACATATTTGGTTTTTAAAACTTTTACCTAGCCGTATTGCAACAATGTTGGATACTACACTTAAAGAAGTAGAAAAAATTCTATACTTTGAAAGTTTTGTAGTTGTTGATCCGGGTACTGCCCCATTTGAAAAATTCCAAGTAATCACAGAAGAAGAATACATGGAAGCACAAGATGAATACGGTGATGATTCATTTGTTGCAGAAATTGGTGCAGAAGCCA
>JALTLI010000163.1 GCA_027005635.1 Alphaproteobacteria bacterium | reverse complement strand
GTATTATGAGTGAACAAAAAAATAATGGCGATACAGCAAAAGAAGTAAATGAATTAGCAATAGCTAACGATATAGCCAGAAAAAAAGACATAGACACTACAAAATACTACTTTTCTAAGGATAAAAGATTTCAATTTATTGAAAAATCCCTGCACGAGCGTGGGTTTTCCACTTTTTTTGAAAAAAATGTAAAGCCACAAGTTTTAAAATTGGAAGCATCTCGCTTACAACGGGTTAAAATGTTAGTTGTCAGAGTTATATCGTTGTTATTATTAATATTTATTGGAAAACCTTATATTTTAGAGTTTTTTAATATAGAGTCTTATGGTTTACAATATTCAATAATTATGCCTATTATTGTCATACTTATTGCAGCCCACCCAGAGCGTAGTTACAAAGCTGATTACAAAATGATAGTTCTACCAATAATATTAAAGTTTTTCAATAGCTTAACATATAATGTAGATGGCAAAATAGATGAAAATAAACTCATAAATTCTGATATCTTACCACCTAATACTAGCTATAATTCTGAGGATATGATCCATGGAATTTATAACGGATACAATCTAACTTTAACTGAAGTGCGTACATCTAATAGCCATGATAAAGATATGAATACAAATAAATTCAGTGGCTTATTCATACTTATAGAAACCGATAAAGAATTTAAAGGTAAAACAATTATCCGTAAAGATATGGGCTTTAAAAACAAATGGAGTACTGGAAATATTGAGGATAAGCAGGCTATTCCACTGATTGAGGATAGATTTTCTAAGCGCTTTAAAGTATATACAACAGACGTTGACGAAGCTAATAAAATTATTAGCCCCACAATTTTAGAGGCATTTATGAGCCTTTCTAACAGATTTAAGAACACAACAATGGAAGGTTGCTTTTATGAAAATAAAATATTCATAACTATACCTTGTTACCGCAATCTTTTTGAGCCAGCATCAATTTTTATGCCTGCTTATAATATAAAAGATTTAAGATTACTTTTAGAGGAGATTTCCATCTTATTTAAGCTTATTGATACCGTTAAGAGCATACAAATAACCAATTAATTCATATAATTATATAACATTGTATTAAATATACACTATTGTAAGTAAAACTTAACTTACAATGCAATTTTTTTCTATTTAATGCAAAATAATACCAAAATTTCTAAAAAAACTTGGTGTAATAATTTAATCATATTATAGTCATTCAAATTAATATTCAAATACATTAAAAAGATAAAAAATAGGACATAAAATGAATAAAAAAAAAGCTGTAATAATTTTTGGTCCTACTGCTTCTGGTAAAACCTCTCTTGGTATAAATATTGCCCAACAACTAAACGGAGTAATTATTAACGCTGATAGCAGACAAATATATCAAGAAATGCCTATTATTACTGCAATGCCTTCTAAGGAAGAGTTTAATTCCGTCCCTCATTTACTATTTAGTTTTCTTAAGCCCAATAAAGAATTTTCTGTTGATAAATATATAGATATGGCTAAAAACGCTTGTAACGATGTTTTTAGCCAAAATAAGCTACCAATCTTTGTGGGTGGTACAGGTTTTTACTTAAAAGTGCTTACAGAGGGTTTAAGCCCTATTCCAGATATTCCTCAACAGCTTGTTAATGAACTAACCAAAAAAGCAAAAGATGATAGCATTGAAATTCTTTATAAAGAATTGACAATGACTGATCCTATTATTGCTAGCAAATTAAAGCCGACAGATAGCCACAGAATTATACGAGCATTATCAGTTTTTAAACACACAAACACAACCTTAAGTAGTTGGCAAAAAGTACCTGCTGTTTTACCCATGCCAGATGTAGATTTTATTAAAATTGCCATTAATCCACCACGGGAAATTTTATATAAACGTATCCATGATAGGTTTGATATTATGCTTAAAAATGGTGTTATTAAAGAAGCTGAGATACTATATAACAAAAATTATTCTTTCAATAATCAAGCCCTTGGTAGTTTAGGATTAAAGGAATTTTTTGCCTACATAAATGGAGAACTAACCATAGAGCAAGCAGAGCAAAAAACTGCCCAACAAATGCGTAGATATGCAAAAAGACAAACTACATGGCTAAATAATCAATACAACCCCAATATTACACTATTAAATAATAAGCTTAATAACGACATATTATCAGATATTTTAATGTTGCTTAAATAGCAGTAATAAAATATAGAAATTTAGCAAATATTACAAACCATTAAAAAGTTATAAACATATAAATATAAAAATTGTAGTAAATATACTACAATTATATGTATATTTCTTATATTTATTAATTACACAACAATATATTATATGATGTATTTTTCTTGTTTTATTTCACTATTTGATTTTGCGTAACCTTCCATTATTTTTACCAAATATAGTACAGATATTTACCTTAATATTTGCCAATTGACAGGAGACAAAAAAACAATAGAAATCTTATTTATAAAGAAGGAATACAGCCCCCCCCATAACATCTTTATTTGGCCACAATCATGCTTATAAAATTTTAATAATTAGAATAATATTAAATTACAATTACACTTATAAGTTTACCTTCAATAACCATTTATATTGATGAAAAATATAGAACATTTCTACCATAGTGTATTGCCAATAAATCCTAAAATTCTTTTAGTATATGCTGTATTCTGTTATAATAATTATATAGAAAAATTAATAATTTTGGTTAGTAGCCATTTATAAATAATAGGAAAACTCATGAAAATAAATTTAGGATACAAAGATAGAACTGTACGCTTTGTTATAGGTATAATTCTTATTGCTATGGTGCCTGCTGGGCATGCTTGGGGTCTTATTGGTATTGTACCAATTTTAACAGCAACTTTTGCTTTTTGCCCTGCTTACACACTATTTGGTATTAATACATCAGATGATAAATGTTGTGGTAAATGCAAAGACGACAAGCAAGAAAAATAATACTGTATTAAATTTAATTATTATATTATAAAGCATAGTTACAGGCTGCTGTGGCTCAGTGGTAGAGCACCTCATTGGTAATGAGGAGGTCGGTGGTTCAATTCCACCCAGCAGCACCATTTTGTAAGGAATAGATTATGATACTACTACTTTCACCATCAAAAAATATCCATGAACAGCCACAAATACCCGCTGAAAAGTTCACTGTTCCAGCACTAATAGATGAAACTAAAGAACTTACTGAATGTTTAAAGAAGCTTTCCATTAAAGAAATAATGGATTTAATGAAAGTTAGTGAAAAACTAGCAACTTTAAATTATCAGCGTAATCAGAATTTTGAATTCCCTTTTACTGAGAAAAATTCCACTCCTGCACTTTTTTTATTTAAAGGCGACGTTTACGCAAATATGGATATTGAAAACTATTCACATGATGATATTATGTTTGCGCAAAGACATATTCGTATACTATCTGGCTTATACGGCTCAGTGCGCCCGTTAGACCTTATACAGCCATATCGTTTAGAGATGGGGCGACGTATCCAAACTAGTCGCTCAAATAATTTGTACGGCTTTTGGGGAGGTCAAATTTCAGATGAAATTAATAATTCTGCTAATGGTGAAGAAATTATCAACTTAGCATCAAATGAATATTTTTCTGCGATTAAACCTAAAGATTTAAAATCTCGCTTAATTACAATTCATCTAAAGCAATTAAAAAATGGAAAAATAAAAACTATCGGCTTAATGGCAAAACGTGCCCGTGGCATGATGGCGGATTACGTTATTAAAAATAAAATTAGCAATGTGGAAGATTTAAAAAAATTTGCTAATAGTGGATACAAATTTCATCCAGAACTTTCTAGTGATGATGAATGGGTTTTTATAGTAAATTAACTTAACAATTTTATGGTTAAGTTAAATTGCTATATTACTGAGATGTAACCAAAGCAATATCTAATATATTTTGTGCTACTGGGTATCCCATACTGGAAATTTTATCTGCTTCTTGTGGTTTTTGTGAGTTTCTAACACCAATAAACATCATGCCGTTATCAATAAATTCTTGTGGTGGAATGTCTCTTACGGAATCACCAATTACTAGTATTTGAGCTGGCTTTAATTTTGTAATATCTATTATTTTACCAATCTGACCACGATAATTCACTGGATTTTCATTTGGTGCAAGCTTGGCACAATCACAATTATAAACTCCATTTATTTTAGTATGAGGGCAATAAGTTATTTCACCAATTTTAACCGCAAAATTTTCTAATAAATATTTTTTCATATAATTATGGATATCAGCTAACTCATTTTTTGATAAACAACCTTTAGCAATTCCACTTTGCTGAGTAAAAATATGTATAGCAATATTATTTTTACTAAAAACGGCTAACCCTTCACATGCTTTATCAATAAATTCAAACTGCTTGGCATTTAATATATAGCCTGTATCTTTAGGGTTATTAGGATTTGCTGGCTTTGTTTTATTAATTGTGCCATCTCTATCTAGTATAACCGCTGTTATATTTTTCAGCTTTTCTACTGGATATTTTTTGGTGATATTCCCCATTATAATTGAATTACATTTAAGCCAATATCACCTTCAGTTTTTAAACCTTCTTTGCTGGTAATAACGGTAATACTTGCATTTTCTGGTTTTAAATAAGTGTTAACCACCCGTACTAAGTCATCGGCTGTAACTTTTAAAATACGTGAGCGGTAATCATTTCTAACTTCTTTTGTTCTACTTTGTAAATTAGAGGCAAAATCTGAGAAGGCATCACTAATTGGCGTATGAGGTTTATCAATAGCACTTATAACTCCAAAAATTGCTTCATGAACTTTAATTTCTTCATGTTTTGCAGTTTTCATCCATTCAATAGATGCATCAAAATCATTTAATGTGCCAGATATACGTGGGTCTCTGTATGAACGAAATGCAAAAGTTGCGTTATCAGGGTTGTAACCAGCTCCTCCACCATAAGCGCCACCTTTTTCACGGATTGCAGTATGAATAAAATTATCACGGATATATACACTTAAAACTTCTAGCGCTGGTGCATCAGCATGAGTACTTGGCACTGCTTTATAAGCTTTAGCACAAAAATTACCCTGCGTATTTACTATCCACATATCATTAACAGTTTCATCAATTTCTGATACTGAGAATTTTTCTATATTATTATCAATACTAATTGTTGAAGATTTTTCAGCTAAATTAGTTACAATATCACTAACTTTTTCATCTTCTGCCACAACTAAAACCTGACGAGGTGATTTTTTAACTAGCTCATGTATTTGTGCTAATTCTTTGGCAAAAGCTGCAATATTATCTTTGTTTGAAAATGATTTATCTAGTTCTTTAACAAAACGTACACTTTCTAGCCCAGACATTTTATAAGATAAATCACCACAAGGGCTCATACCATGGCTAGCAGATTGAGCTGCAAGTATATGCCCACTAGCAGTAACGCCATTTTCTTTACCAACTTTTATTTGGGCAACTATATCTTTAATTCTATCGTATTCTGTGAATTTTACATGATTAATTGTTTCAATTAGCATATCTATCATTTGGCTTGATTTTCTTTCTAGCCCTGAAACATACAAACTTACAAATGCATTAACCTTATTTATATCACCTAAAGCACTTCTAAATGATGCCCCAGCAGAAAAATTAGTACATATAGAAGTTTGCCATTCACCTACTTGTAAAAATGAGCGGTCACCAACTGCAACTTCTGTTAGCAGTGAAGTATAATAAGGTAATATTTGTAATTGACGCTCAGTTAAGTCAGGTAAATTAATAACAACTTTTTGAGCAACTAAACCATTTGTCCCTGCTGAATATACTGTTGATTTTATATCATTTTTAGTAAAAGTTTTAGCTTTTGGATAAGTTTTATCTATTTGAATATCATCCATTGTTACAGTTGGCAAACATGATACATCATCTACTGCCTCTTGGCGCTGTTTTAATTCTTTTGCTTGTTGAACAACTAAATCTTTTTCCTCTTCGCTCATATTAGCTTTCATTTTGGCTAAAACTTCATGTTCAGCATCATTTTTAACTTTGCTTAAAGTTGTATCAGGTGCTGCAACCATTGTAATACGATGATTATTATTAAGTAGCATATCCTTAACTAAATTTTGCACAAAATTAGGTTCTAGTGCTTCTTTACGAAGTTTTGTTAAAACTGGTTCAACATCTAATGCACCTAATAAATCACCACCATGTACGGCAGAAGATATTAAATCAAACATCATAGATAACCCTAACGGATAACTACCAGCTTCTAAATCACGAGCATCTGCTTCCATACTATCTAACAATGCTTCAATACGTGATTTTTCAATACCATTTTCGGCAACTTCAGTTAATGTGTCTAGAATTAATTTTTCAACTTCTTCTACATGTTTTTCTTCACTACCTTGCAAACCTGCAATAAATGATATTTCTTTATTGCTATCATCTACTCCACATCTTGGTGCTGTGCCTAAATCTGTATTTTCTAGGGCTTTCATTAATGGTGCAGAGCTATCACTAAGTAATATTTCACTTAAAAATGATGTTTTATAAGCTTCATAAGCATTTGTTGTATTGCCTAGTAACCATGCCATTTCTATAAATGTACGTTTGCTTGTATCTTCTTCATCAAAAGCATATTTAATACTTTTAGTTTTAGGTGCAGAAAAACGTTTTACATTTGGAACACAAAAAGCTTTTTGCGCTTTATTAAATTTATATAAAACATTTTCTTCAAATTTCTGTTGATGTTCACAGGCTTTGATATCACCAAATGTCATAAAAATAGCATTGCTTGGATGATAATGGGTTTTATGAAAATCTATAAATTGTTTATAAGTTAATTTTGGAATATCTGCTGGTTCACCACCACTATTTACGGCGTAGGTTGTATTGGGGCATAATGCAGTTTGGACTGCTTGGTCTAAAACACGTTCAGGAGGACTCATCGCTCCTTTCATTTCATTAAAAACAACACCCTTAAATTCTAGTTCTGTGTTTTTATCTTCTGGGTTTTTAAACTCAACTCTATGCCCTTCTTGACGAAAATCAACTTCTGCTAAACGAGGGAAAAATGCTGAATCTAGGTATACCCCTAGTAAATTGTCAAAATCTTTTTTGTTATTTGTAGCAAATGGGTATGCTGTCCAATCAGAAGAAGTAAAAGCGTTCATAAAACTATTTAAAGATCTTCTCAACATAGAAAAAAATGGATCTCTATTTGGATATTTCTCACTTCCACATAGCGCAGTGTGTTCCAAAATATGGGCTACTCCAGTAGAATCTTCTGGCATTGTGCGGAACATTACCATAAATACATTTTCTGTATTAGAAGATGCAATATGAACATGAATAGCTTTAGTAACATTATGTTCATAAAGTTCTACACTAGCGTTAATAGCAGGTATATTATTAGTACCAATTAGGGTAAATGTATTAAAAGCGCATGGTTTATTCATGAGTAATCCTTTTTATGTTTTTATTGTTTGTATTTTTATAAAGATTTTCCAAGCAAATACTTTAAATCATCGTCTCTGAAACGGTAACCTAAACCAATAAATGGAGAACCATATTTTGAGCTAAGAGCATTATCATAACCACCAACAAAATATAAACTATTGTTTATTAAGTTAACTTTTGCAGTTAAATCTAGGTGTGAGTTTTCTTCTGATGTACCAGAGTTTTGACCAGAAAAATCATACAAATCGGCACTTAATTTTACAAAGTTGCCCCAAAATGCTACATCGGCACCAATACCAAAGGTGCTATCTTTAATACCAATTCTAAAGCCTATATCCTTATTTAAAACAGAACTTTCATAAACATGGCCAAACTGCATAGTGTATTTAATTTCATTACCAAAATCTTCACCTTTAAAGCCTGCTGTTGAACGGGCATCTTTAGCTTCGGTTGCAAAACCATCACCAGTTACACCTAACACGTAGTATCTGGTTGGTCTTGGTTGTAATGTAAGCTCAAACCTGCCTTTAGCAACTTCTTCTGAAGTTAAATTGTAACCGTAGAAATCAACTTCAGTACGGAATGAATTTAAGCGATTAGTTATTTTATTAAAGCCATCTAGGGCTGTATCAACTTTATCAGCAATAGTATCATCATTAATTAAACGCCCAACCGTTCCCTCACCTGTATTTATTTTATTAGCTATTTGTTTAAAATCACTCATGGCAGAATCTAAATCTTCCATGGCAGTGCTATCACCATTTAATAAGCGACCAAGTGTACCTTCACCATTTTCAATTTTAGCAGTTATTCTAGCAATATTTTTTGCTGCAACGCTTAGATTTTCAATTAAATGACCAGCATTTTCCTCATTACCTTCTAAAATAACTTTTAATGATTTACTGGCAGATTTTAAATCGGTTAAAATATCATCACCATTTTTATTTAATGATGTACTAAAATTAGAAAGACCATTTACAATATTTTTAACTTTACCTTTTTCTACTTCATTAACTAAAATTTCTTCTAATTTACCGCCTACTTTATCTATGTTATTTACAATTCGGCTTAGTTTTGCAGCATTTTCTGCACCACCTAATGAAAGACGCAGAGAAGATGTAACCTGTTCTAAGTCTGCACTAATTTTAGCAAAATTTTGTGCCATATCCTCTACAGACGCGCTTTTTTTAGAAGGAATATTTTTATTTTCACTAGCAAGTACACCTACCGGAGAAAAATCAGTGGCAAGAGCAATAAATTTTTCACCAATAATACCATTTGAAGCAACTTGAGCAACAATATTAGCAGGTAATATTATATCTTTATTCACATACATATGAACACTAGCAGTACCTGTTTTTGAAAGAGTAATACTTGTTACATCACCAACTTCTACCCCTGCAACTTTAACTTTTGCACCAACATTTAAACCATCAACATCATCAAAGGTACTAACTAAGTAACGGGTATAATTTTCAGATGTTACACCACTGCCAACACCGCTTTTCATGGTTAGCCATGTTATACCAATAATAGCTGCAAGTACTAATATCCCAACTTTTATTTCTGCTTTATTTTCCATTTTCCTTTAACTTCCCCTACTGTATATGGTCTTGTATTTCTTGGGTTATTGGCCCTTCAGCTTTACCATGAATAAATTGTTCTACATATGGATTATCCGTATTTTGGATTTCCTTTACTGTACCTGTTGCTATCATTTTACCTTTATATAACATTGTCATACTATCTGCTATTTTGTAAGCGCTGTGCATATCATGAGTAATTATAACAGATGTTACACCAAGCTCATTTTTTAGTTTTATTATTAAATCATTAATAATATCTGATGTTATTGGATCTAGCCCTGTTGTTGGTTCATCATAAAAAATTATTTCTGGTTCTAGGCATATTGCACGGGCTAGGGCTGCCCTTTTTCGCATTCCTCCAGAAAGTTCTGATGGTTTAAGATAAGCAATATCACTTGCTAGGCCAACAAGTGCTAACTTTTCAATTGCTACACTTTTAACATAAGAAGGGCTTTTACCCTGTTGAGTTAAGCCAAAACCAATATTTTGCCAAATACTCATGGAATCAAACAGGGCTGAATTTTGAAAAAGCATACCAAATTGATGCATCAACTGATATCTATCTTTTTCTTTTAGGTGCGTTACATCTTTACCATCTATTAATATTTTGCCTGAATCTGGTTCTAGCAGACCTAAAATACACTTTAATAAAACAGATTTACCAGAGCCAGAACCACCAATAATAACTTTGCTAGTTCCCTTTTCCACTTGCATATTTATGCCAGAAAGAATGGTTTTTCCGTTAAAGCTTTTATGGACATCTATTACTTCTATTTTATTTACCATTTATATAAACCACGCTGTAATAAAGTAATCAGATATTAAAATGCTAACCGATGCGTAAACAACCGCAACTGTTGTTGCTCTACCAACACCTTCGGCTCCTCCGCTTGTTTTGTAACCATGATAACACCCCATAAAACCAATAATAAAACCAAAAACAACTGCTTTTATTATGCCCAATGCAATATCATTAAATTCAATTGCAGCAAAAGATGTATCCATATAAGTATGTGGGTTTAAGCCTAGAATATCTGTTGCTACAACGTATCCACCGCCAATGCCAATAATATTTGCAACAATAACAAGTAGTGGCATCATTAGCATGCAGGCTATAACTCGTGGTACAATAAGGTATTTAATTGGGTTTGTTGCTAAAGTTATAAGAGCATCAACTTGTTCTGTAACTTTCATTGTACCAAGTTCGGCAGCAATTGCAGCTCCAACTCTACCAGCAACCATTAATGATGAAAGTACTGGGCCAAGTTCCCGCAGAATAGATAAAGCCACTACAGAACCAAGTTGAGAAGAAGCAACCTCTGCATTATCAAAACCACTATAAGTTTGTAAGGCTAAAACTCCTCCAGTAAAAAATGCAGTAAGCAAAACAATAGGCAGGGAATTAAAACCAATTTGTTCACACTGCTTAATAATAAGTCTAAAATATATCGGGAATTTAAACATTTGTTGCCAAATGGTAATAAAAAACAGCGCTAAACTACCTGCTTCAGCAGTTGCTTTTATTGTAACTTTCCCTATAATGCCAACAATATTCACTAGATTTTCTACATTTTTATATATAATTAATAGTATAGCAATTTAGCTTAATACTTGCACGGTTAAGACAAATTACTATAACAATATGTTTTTACACAAAAATGTTAGCTATTACAAGTATTAAACACCAAATAACAATCCTATTGCTATTAAAGCAGAAATATAAACTTTATTTAAATGAATTTTGGGGGAAATTTCTCCGCCTAAATAATAGCTTTTTATTAAAATAAGTTCGGCAAGCATTAGGCAAGCATAATAAAAACCACTAGCATTAACCGCCATACCTGAAAAAACTAAAAATACAAAAGTTAAAACAAACCCTGCAAGCATAAATGAAATACTTTTATCGCCCATCCATAATGCTACAGATTTTAAAGAGTTATCCATATCAATATTTTTATAGTAGCTAGCTTTGGCTGTTTCTAGCGCTACCATCCAGAAAAAAGCTGCAAAACAAATAAGGATACTGTTGAATGATATTTCTCCGCCAGAAGTTACTCCTATTAATGCAGGCCATAAGCCAAAAATAACTCCTCCATAAACCTGTGGCCACCATATCATTTTAAAAATATACGGGTAAATAGCTACTAAAATAAACCATGTCAAAATTAAAAATAACAC
>JALTLI010000162.1 GCA_027005635.1 Alphaproteobacteria bacterium | reverse complement strand
AGGAAAATGGTTAGTTTTATATTTTTACCCTAAAGCAATGACTCCAGGGTGTACTACTCAGGCTCAACAACTAAGAGACCACCAAGAAGAGCTACAAAAACTTAACGCTGTAACTGTAGGTGTAAGCCCAGACAGCCCTAAAAGAATGAAAAAATTTGAAGAGCGTGATAACTTAAACTTTACGCTTTTAGGTGATGAAGAAAAAACCACTATTGAAAAGTACGGATTATGGCAAGAAAAAAGTATGTATGGACGTAAATATATGGGTGTTGTTCGGTCTACATATATCATTTCACCAGAAGGTTTAATATCTTATATTATACCAAAAGTTAAAGTTAAAATTCACCACGAAGAAGTAATCAATTGGTTACAAGAAAACACACAAAAGGATTAAAATATGAGACATTCAGGACGCAAAATTAATGAAATGCGCAAAACAACGATTGAAACAAATGTAAATGTTCATGCCGAAGGTTCATGTATAATTTCTGTAGGACAAACAAAAGTGCTATGCACCGCAAGTGTAGAAGAAAAAATCCCTGGCTGGATGCGCTATCAAAAAATTGCTGGTGGTTGGATAACTGCAGAATATGGCATGTTACCTCGCTCTACTCATACCAGAATAGATAGAGAAGCAACAAAAAGCAAACAAGGTGGTAGAACTCTAGAAATTCAACGATTAATTGGGCGTTCAATGAGAAGTGTAGTAGATATGAAAGCCTTAGGAGCAAGAACAATTTGGTTAGATTGTGACGTTTTACAAGCAGATGGTGGCACAAGAACGGCATCAATAACTGGTGCTTACGTTGCCCTAAATATTGCTATTCAAAAGCTTATGCAAAATGGGAAATTAAAAAATAACCCTATAAAAGGTGAACTTGCTGCCATTAGCTGTGGTGCAATTCATTTAGATAATGAAGAAGTTGCAGTATTAGATCTGGATTATGAAGAAGATTCCAGCGCAATAGCAGATGCAAACTTTGTTTTAACAGGCACAAGTAATATTATTGAAATACAAACAACAGCCGAAGAAAAACCTTTAAAACCTCAGCTATTCAACCAAATGTTTGAATTAGCAGAAGAGGGCATTCAGGATTTAATCAAAATTCAAAAAGAAGCTATTGAAAAAGGGTAATTAGAACATGGCAAAAATTACAGAACTTTTTATGGCTACTCATAACCAAAGCAAAATAGCAGAAATTGCAGAAATGCTAAAGCCTTATGCTATAGCTATAAAATCTTCTAATGATATTCCCTACCCTGAAACCGATGAAACTGGTACAACATTTGAAGAAAATGCATCTTTAAAGGTTATAGATGGTTTTAAAGCTTCCAACATGCCAACAATTGCTGATGATTCTGGGATTTGTGTAAAAACACTAAATGATGAACCTGGGGTTTATTCTGCACGCTATAAAGGTGGCTACAACACTGTTTTAAATAAATTAGGTAATATAGCTAATGCTAACAGAGATGCTTATTTTGTATGCGTAATAGCATATACAGATAAAAATGGCAAAATACACCTGTTTAGAGGTGAATCCCATGGTAAAATAGCTAAAACACCCCAAGGTGAAGGCGGTTTTGGCTATGATCCTGTATTTATACCAAATGGAGAAACAAAAACCTACGCCAATATGACAAAAGCTGAAAAATCACAAACTAGCCATCGCAAAAAAGCATTAGCAAAATTTATGGATTTTATAACTAGTGAATAACCAACCCAACAGACCTTTAGCAATTTATGTTCATTGGCCATGGTGTGAAAGTAAATGTCCTTATTGTGATTTTAATTCCCATGTACACAATAACTACCCAGAAGATGAATATATTAAGGTGGTTCTAAAGCATATTGATTATTATGCTGATAAACTAGGAAAAAGAACGGTAAAAAGTATATTCTTTGGTGGTGGTACGCCAAGTTTAATGCTACCAACTTCATTAAACCGTATAGTTAAACATATTGATAATAGGTTTAATATAAATCATAATACAGAAATATCCATGGAAGCCAACCCAGCCTCTTCAACTTTAAATAAGTTCAAAGATTTCAAAAGCGCTGGGGTAAACCGTTTATCAATTGGCGTCCAATCTTTTCATGATGATTTATTACAGTTTTTAGGAAGAAGGCATAATTCCTTACAAGCCCTTTCCACAATTGAAACAGCCAAAGAAGTTTTTGATAATATTAGTACAGATTTAATTTATGGCTTACCAAAACAAAAATTATCTGCTTGGAAAGAAGATTTAGATAGAGTTTTACAGTTTGAACTAAATCACTTAAGTTGCTATCAACTAACTATAGAAAAACAAACAGCTTTTTATAAGGCAGTCAATTCTGGTGAATGGCAGCCTATATTAAGTGATACACAGGCTGACTTTTTTGATTTAACACGTGAAACAATTATTTCACAAAACATGCTAAATTATGAAATTTCTAACTTTGCAAAGCCAAGTTTTGAATGTAAACACAATGTTCATGTATGGCAGTATCAAGATTACATCGGAATAGGCGCTGGTGGTCATGGCAGGTTCGTAAGTACTGATGGTCAGCATTATTTAAGCCAAAACTACAAAATGCCAGAAAAATATACCAACAATATCAATCAATTAAATAACTACAGCCATATTCTACAAGTAATTACTCCTGAACAAGAGCTTGGAGAAATACTATTAATGGGCTTAAGACTTAAAAAAGGTATACATTTAGATGTTGTAACTAACAATTTGTTTTTCAAAGATAAATTCAGTAATAGTATAGATAAATGGCAAGAATTAACTAGAATGAAACAGTTTGGTTTCATTGAAATAACTGACAATCATATAAGACTAACATCTCAAGGTTGGTCAATTTTAGATAGCATAACCGCTAATTTGTTAAATAGTATACAATACTAGTTGTTACAGAAAATGTTCTTTTTCAATAGTCTGTTACCATCAATCTTTTCATTT
>JALTLI010000161.1 GCA_027005635.1 Alphaproteobacteria bacterium | reverse complement strand
ACCTTGTAAAATTGATACCTTGGTTTCTGATGTTAGTTTTATAAGCCAAAAAAATATCCTTCCATATATTTTGAATGAGCTAAAAAGTATTAAAAATGCTTATATTCTAGTAAAACCTCAATTTGAGCTGACAAAAGATAAAATATCTAAAGGTGGAATAGTGCGCAGTAAAAAAGATAGACAACAAGCATTAAATTCCGTGATAGAATGTTTAAAAGAAAATAATTTTAAAGTTATTCATAGTATGGATTCGCCAATTACAGGTGGTGATGGAAACCATGAATATATATTATACGCAACAAGGATTAATTTTTGAAAACACTTGGTGAAATATTACCTGATTTAACTGTTTGGATATTATCTGATGGTAAAATTGGTCATGTTAATCAATCAATTGGTGTGGCAGAGGAACTTGGTGTTAATTTTAAAACTATCAATCTAGAACCAACAAAATATGCCAAAATACTTGGTAGAATAAATGGAAGTTTAGCAGTTAAAAATAAACTTTCTGCACCGTGGCCAGATATGATTATTGCCACAGGAACTCTGCCAGCTTTAGTTAGTGGTTGGATAAAACAACAAAGCCCAAAAACAGTTATTATCCAAATAATGACACCACCTAATAAACATTATTTATATGATGTAATTGCAGTTCCTAGCCATGATAAAATTAAAAATAAAGCCAATGTTATTCGCACTATTGGTGCACCAAATAAAATAACTAAAAACCGCCTTATTAAAGCAAAAAAACATTGGAAAAAAGAATTTGCATCATTTGAAAATCCGTTAGCAGTATTAATAGGTGGTAGTAATAAAAACTTTATATTTACTGATGAAAATGCTAAAAAATTTGCCAAAGATATAATTAAATTTGCTCAATTAAATAATTTTTCTAGTCTTCTTGTTACAAGTTCCAGAAGGACTGGCGAAAAACAAGCACAACTTATACGGGAAATTTTAAAGGGTAGTAAATTACCTGTGAATTTCTGGTGTGGAGAAAATAAAAACAATCCATATTTTGCATACTTATCTTACGCAAAAGCTGTAGTTGTAACAGCAGATTCAATTGGAATGATATCAGAAAGCTGTACTGCTAACTTACCTGTTATTGTTTATGGCATTGAAAATATGCAAAGTAGAAAATTTAAAAAATTCTTCAAAATTATGCTAGCTAAAAATTTAATTAAATCTTTTAAATTAAATAAAATGGATTTATCAGCAGCAGAAAATCCTTTATCAGATACTCAAGTAATAGTGGGTGCTGTTAGCGGAGTTTTAATCAGAAAATACAACTTTATCGGTTAATCAAACATTATACAAATACTAATTTTGTGGTTATTAATACCTATTTAGTATTAGTTATTGGATTTTTTCAATTTTAATTTAGTTTATTAGCTAAATTATTGCCATGCTTAAGTTAGAAGAAACTTTTAAGTAGGAGAGTTATAATATGCCAAGTGTGGTTATAAAAGGAAAAGAACAAAATTATATTTTTAGTGTTGTAAGCGCTAAGGAGGATACCAAAATGCCAGATTGGGGTGGTGTTTGGTTGGCTGTTGATGCACATGCTTTAGGTTTACGTATGAAAGATTGTAAAGCAATGGGGGCTTGTAGTAGCTTCAAAAAGTATGAAGATAAACTTCAAGCATGGTTTTATAGAGGTTGTACTCATATATATTTATTACCTGAATATGATATGCAGAGAAGAGTTTTTGCTTTAGATGATTTAGCTCAAACGGAAGCATTTGATGGAATATTTGATGAAAAAATGCTTCATGAAATGGAGGAAATGCAAGCTTAATTTATAAATTAAATTGCTCTAGCACTTGAAAATTAAACTAAACAACCCAATATATAGTTTATAGTACTATATTTAAAGGGGTGAGTTATGGATAGAAGTGGTGATGCAAGAGATGATGGAATAATCTTTGGTGAAGTAGATAGAAGAGACTTGTCTATTAATGAACAAGCTATTCTACTTGCAAATGAAATAAATGAAAATGAGCTAGCAAGAATAACTGAAAATAACCCCGAAAATTCATTAGAGTTAGAAGATATTGAATATCTTAAAGAAATTGCCATAGAAAAATTTGGAAACCTTGCAGAAGAACAAGAAATAGAATTTACTAATCTTGCCGTTACTGGAGAACGTAACGATGAAAACCCTAAAGATGAAAATCTTAGAGAAATTGCCGGTAATATTTCTAGCTATTTAGGAGCAGAAGTTATTGTGGTATTAGATGATAATATTTTTGTTGCACTAGGTGATGATGGGCGAGTTATGGCTCATTCTGCAGATTCAGAACATGCAGTTGATGTGCAGTGCAGTGATTTATCTCCTATTAATGGGTAAATGTTAAGACAAATTACTATAACTAAGCAGTAGCAAGTTTTTCTTTTTCTGCTTCTCTGCCATCTTCTGGTCGAAGGTGAGGGAATAAAATAACATCACGAATTGAAGGTTGATTAGTTAAAAGCATAACTAATCTATCAATACCAATACCAATACCGCCAGCAGGTGGCATACCATATTCTAATGCACGAATGTAATCTGCATCATAAGGCATAGCTTCGTCATCACCTTTAGTTGCGCGTTCAACTTGTGCTTTAAAGCGTTTTGCTTGATCAGCTGGGTCATTAAGTTCAGAGTACATGTTAGAAATCTCACTTCCTGCAATGTATAATTCTGCACGCTCTGCCCATTCTGGTCGGTCATCAAATGTTCTGGCTAATGGAGAAGTTGATAACGGAAAATCATAAATAAATGTAGGCTGAATAAGTTTATCTTCGCATAATTCTTCAAATAAAATTGCAAAAATAGTACCGTAATCATTTTCATCTTTAAGCTCAATATGGAATTTATCTGCAATGGCTTTCATGGATGCAACATCTTGTAAATCTTGTTCTGCTACACCACCAATTTCCATAATTGCTTGTTTCATAGTCATTCTATTCCACTTACTA
>JALTLI010000160.1 GCA_027005635.1 Alphaproteobacteria bacterium | reverse complement strand
GTAAAAACTCTAAGGAAGCTATTTTAGATTTTTTAAATCTGGCTCGTCAACATGATAGATGGCAAGACGTACGAATTATTAATATTGGTGATGCCAGTCTTTCTAACACCTATAACCCGCTTCTACGCGGTGATAATGATGAAATAACTAGCCGAATAATGCAATTGATTGGTGATAGAGGTGATCCATATTTTCGTGGCCAAGCTTCCCGTGGTATGCGTGCTATTGCTGGTATAATTAACTCTATTGGTAAGCCGTATAATTTTGGTGATATGAATGTTATTATGTCATCTGAAGCTGCTATGCGTCATATGATGAAAATTGTACCTAAAGATACCAAGGCTTATCAAGATTTCCGTATTTTTTTAGATCAAATGATGGAAGTAGATAGAAGAACAGGGGCGAAAGTTTTAAATGAGAAGAAAATGCAACATACCTTTGGTGATTTAGCCAGTAGATTGCACTCTTATTATGTTAATGAAGCTGGTAAAGTACTTAATGATTACAGCCCAGAAGTTGATTTGTACGATGTTATAAAAGAAAATCTGCTTGTATATGTAGCCCTACCAATGCTTGCTAAAAGTGAAATTGCTATTGATTTTGCTAAGTTCTTTATTTCAGATTTGCGTACAGCTATTGGTCAAATTCAAAATGATGATTATAAACCATCACCAACATTTTTAGTACTAATGGATGAGTTTTCTTCTTATGCTCAGCCATCACTTGCACCAGTGTTTGAGCAGGCTCGTTCTAGTAATATTAGCCTATTTCCGTTTATCCAAACCATTTCATCTCTAACAGATAAAGAACGTGGCTTAAGCCCAGAATTTGCGGCTAAAATTATTGGTAATACATGGAATAAAATTTCATTTGTATTACAAGATCCAGAATCATGTGAGCAAATGAGTAAGGTAGCAGGAGAAAGCCTGCAAGAAAGTATTAGTGAAAGTATTGGTGAAGGGTTATCACTTGCTAGTGGAGATGATGATGTTAACCCACTTCGTACAGGTGGACGTAGCCGTAGCCATAGTAAATCTATAAGTATGGGTTACGATGCTATTGTAAGACCAGAAGATTTCCGTAATTTACAAGATGGTGAAGCAATTTTTATTGGGCGCTCAGATGTCTATAAAATAAAAGTACCGCTAGTTACTTTAAATCAAGATAACAAAAGCCTAGATTTTCCAAAATTCAGAAGACCATACAAAGAAGGCTTATGTATTGCAGAAAAATATCATAATTTTGCATCTTAAGTTAAATTGTTATATAAAATAAAAACTTGTAATAATTATATTTAGTTACTATAAATGGGTAAGAGCCTATAAGATGGTGAAGTTACTGTAAATTAAGGGGTATAAATGGATTTAGCAAAAGATATAGCATATTTTTATGTTAATTATGGTATTCCTGCTGGTAAAGTATTTTTATTATTTATGGCAATAATGGCTGTAATATATTGCTGGAGCTTTATAAAAGACCCTGCAAAACAAATAGATATGGCATCAAAATTTTTTAATTGGGTAGTTACTACGATTGTAGCAGTTGTTATGGGTGTTGGTATCGGAATATACGAGACTTTTAGATTTTTCTGGCGCGTGCTTCACGTTATTTTTTCAACCTTGCGTGATTTCTTTATGTCGCGTATTTAAAATATATAAAAATATCACACTAATTTAGGTGTATTTAACCAAAAAGTTTTTTAAGATTGATTTTTTTTTAATTTTTTCTCTTTTTTACTTGCTCCTAAGGGCTCAGTAATATACCTTATTTAGTAAGAGGTTGGGTATGTTATACACTTTATGTTGTGTTTCATGGATAATTCAACTAATTGGTATAATAAATATTTTTTTTACCAACGTTATTATATTCGTTTTAATGTTAAAATATTGTTTATTTAACGTTAAAACAATTAAAATTAAGGCATTTAAAAAATGAATAATAAAATTCTTGCTCTGTTAGTTACTTTTGTGGCTCTTCCTATAACTGGTTGTGTGGGTATGTTTCCTCAGCCTTATGCTCAACCATACGGACAGCCAAGCCCTACTCAATTCAATAGAGATATAAGCTCTCCAACTACAATGCCTAAGTATCAAAATATGGGTAGAAATAACGGCGTGCAGGTTTCTCCTCCTCCTGCTCAACAAAATTTTGCTCCACAAAATTCGGCTATGCAAATGATGCATTCTCAAACTATGTCTGAAATGGCAGGTTTAAAGGAGCGTGTTCGTAGGGTTGAACGTGCCATGATACGCCTAGATAGAAGAATGCAACTTATTGAACGTAATGCCCTTACTAGGTTTTTACCTGATGAAACCATGGGTGAACAAGGTGAAATGTTAAACCAACAACAGCCTATGCAACATGATATGAAAAACATGAAGAATATGCAAAAAATGCAACCAATGTCTAGCATTGGTGGGCAAAATAGCTTTTATAATAGTGGTTACCAGCAAACAAGTGGTGCAGGGTTTCAGCCAGTTGCTTACAATCCATCAAATAATAAGTATGTAACATCTTCATTGCAGGCTGCTCCTCGTAATGTAAATAGAACCATTGCTCGTTCACCAGTATTCCCTAGCTTGGCAGATAAAAAAGTAAAAGATGAACCTGCTTCATCTGTTTCAATTTGGACAATTAACTATGAAGAACGCAAAATATGGCCATCACGGGAACAATTACCAGGTTCAAGAGATGTAGTTGAAGCCTTAAGAAATGGTGACAAAGTAACAGTTTTTGCCAGAGGCGTTCATGCTGCATCAAAAGAATTTAGAGACCGAGTTCGTGCTATTAGCCGTTATTTAGGTAGAGTTTCTGGACAAAAAAGTGTTTCTATAGCTGCAATGCCAGATGATAAAATGAGTTCTAATACTATAGAAATTATTGCTACTAAATAAAAGTATTTCTCCGTAAAATAAGCCCTGTTATTAAGTTAACAGGGCTTATTTATTTGCTGTAGTAATCTATATAACTCAAAATTATCATTACACTACTTGTAATTAATTTTATTATTACCTATATCAATATGCACAAGAGGAAATAAAGTGTTATACTTACCTCTACAACTAAAAACTTAAACTATAAATGTTATCGCTGACAATTATAAGCGACTGAAATTAAAACTAAATATATAAAGAGGACTAAAAATTATGGCTGAAGGTCAACCAAATAAAGGTAAAGGGCAATATTTTGCTCGCTTAGAAAATCAAAAACAACAACTAGAGCGCCATGGTAATTTTGCTGAAGTTGTTATTCGTACTACTCCAGAAGGTACAGATATTATTAATTTTGCCAGATTATGGGAACATGTTTTGGTAATGGGTGATCGTTCTACCCGTGGTTACATGGCTAAAAAGAGCCGTGAAGATTTTGATAAAACACGTCAAGATTTTGATGAATGTGTAGAATTTATGATTAAAAAATTACAAGATTCTATTGCACGTCATGATATTGATTTAACAGGTAGTAATTTTATTTCTAGGGTTTCTCAGCGTTATAATATTACAGAAAAACGCAAGCCTAGTAAAAAAGAACTAGAAGCAGCTAAAGCTAAAAAAGAAGAAGCAAAGGCAGCTAAAGAAGCTAAACAGCAAGAAACAGAAACGCAACCAACACAAGAAGCTAAAGCTGATAAGCCAGCTAAAGAAGTAGCTCCTGAAGTAGAAAAAAAGGTTGAAGAACCGGCATCTGCTCCAGTTAAAAAATCTGCATTAGAAGATAGTGTTGAAGGTTTTTAAAAAATAAATAATAAAGGTGGTGTGTTAAACAACACACCACCTTTATTATTCTATATATATTTTTTGCTAAAAGTAGTTAATTTAACTATAGTATAATAAATTAATTTAATCAGGGGGTATTCCATCATGAGTATGGATTTTGGTAAATCAATGTTTTTATTTATATCGGTGCTTTTTCTTGCATGGTGGGCTGGGCTTGTTATGAAGGCAGAAGGTGAAGATAAGCTTAAAGAGGCTTGTCACCCAATAAGCTACACAATGATTAAACTTGGTGATGTAACTGAAGGTTTAGTTGGTTTCCGCCCTAAATGGACAGGTAAAACTCGTAAAGTTCTTGAAGGTGGTTGCTATTATTTTGCCTCTGTTCTTCTTTCATCTGATGATTTAGGCAAGGGAGTTGAAGAAGCTGGTGGAGTTCGTATTGAATAATTTCTAGCAAATTATTATAATAAAAAGCTTCTATCATTAGGAGCTTTTTTTATTAATTAAGTTTAAGGGATTATTTACTATTATTCGTATAGCTAAAAAACAGAAAAGGTAATACGGCAAATGCAAAATAATCTTAAACAAGAAGTATCTCATTATTTTTCAAGATCAGATGTTGGTTTTGCTTTGCCAGATTGGGCAATGCATGGCTTAGAATTTTTCACGACTTTATTTATATTCTGTATTGGCTTAGTTTTGATTGCTGTAGTTATTATGTTTATTTTAGATGTTAATCAAACGGAAAATACTATCCGTAGAAATTACCCTGTTATTGGTAGATTCAGATATGTATTTACATGGTTAGGAGACTTTTTTAGGCAATACTTTTTTGCCATGGATAGAGAAGAAATGCCGTTTAACCGTGCCGAACGTCAATGGGCATACAGAGCAGCAGCAAATAAAGGGAATACAATTGCTTTTGGTTCTAGTAAAAATTTAAATATTAAAGGAAGCCCTATATTTTTAAATTGCCCATTTCCTAAGTTAGATGAAAACATTAAACCTTCACCAGCAATAGAAATAGGCTCTTATTGTGAAAAGCCATACATTGCATCTTCTGTTTTTAATATTTCAGCCATGAGCTTTGGTGCTCTTTCTAAACCTGCTATTTTGGCTTTATCTAAGGGGGCAAAAATTGCAGGCTGTTGGCTAAATACAGGTGAGGGCGGTCTTTCTCCTTATCATCTTAAAGGTGGTGGAGATATAGTTTTTCAGATAGGAACAGCCAAATATGGAGTAAGAAACAAAGACGGTAGTTTAAGTGATAACAAGCTTAAAGAAATAGCCAAACATGATGCAGTTAAAATGTTTGAAGTAAAGCTTTCCCAAGGAGCAAAACCTGGTAAAGGTGGAATATTGCCAGCATCTAAGGTAACGAAAGAAATTGCCGAAATAAGAGGTATAACAGCAGGTGAAGATTCTATTTCACCAAATCGCCATTTAGATATATCTAATATTTCTGAATTACTAAATTTTATTTCACATGTTAAAAAAATTACTGGTAAGCCCGTTGGCTTTAAATCTGTAATTGGTTCTGTTGATTGGTTAGATGATATATTTAAAGAAATTAATAAAAGAGGCGTTAAAAACGCACCAGATTTCATTACTATAGATGGTGGTGATGGTGGTACAGGAGCAGCCCCTATGCCTTTAATGGATAGTGTTGGCTTGCCATTAAAAAAATCATTACCAGTTGTAAAAGATAGTTTAAAAAAATATAAACTAGAAGGAAGGATAAAGCTTATTGCATCAGGTAAACTAATTACCCCATCAGAAGTTGCATGGGCATTATGTAATGGAGCAGATTTTGTAAACTCAGCCCGTGGTTTTATGTTTTCCCTTGGTTGTATTCAGGCATTGAAGTGTAATAAAAATACTTGTCCTACTGGTATTACTACACATAACCCTAAATTACAAAAAGGTTTAAACCCACAAGATAAAGCGGTAAAAGTTGCCAATTATTGCCATAATATGATTAAGGAAGTAGAAATGATTGCTCATTCTTGCGGGGTAGATGAGCCACGTAAACTATCTAGGGCTCACGTTATTGTGGAATATAGTGATTTATCTAACTAGGAACAACCATTCTATTAAGATTTGCTAGCATTTTATCAATCATTACAGCTTTATCCTTAATTTCCTTATTTAAATTATCTTGGGTTTGTTCAAGCTCTATTAAGCCGTCCCATTTTTCTGTTTTATTCAAACGTTCGTATAAATCTGGATATTCGTTTTTATTTATTTTAAATATTAAACAGTTTTTAACAACTTGATTATTTACCCTTAAATCAAATAGCCCGTGGTTAGATTCTACATCTTCCCATGTAGTTATTAATGATTTGTTTTGTTTTAAAATATTAATAAAATATGGCCAGATAGGGCTTGGCTTATTTTTAATTTTCCATAAATTAAAAGCATTTCTAATTTCTGGGCTAAGTACAAGGGTATAATCTTTAATAAATTTTGGCATAGGCACAACTACTATGCCATCACCTAAATATATACCATCAGTATCTTGGTTAAAGGTAGAGTTTGTGATATTTATTTCTCTTACTGTTGATTGAAAGAAAGAAGATGCTTCTTCATAAAAAAGCTTACAAATATCTTCTTCAGGAGGGAATTTTAATATTAAAGTACCATTATTAATTTTTAGTTGCTGGTTTGCTAAATGAAGGTATTCGTATAATTCACGTGATAATGGATCACAGTTTTCAGGGATAGAAGAAGGATCATTTTTATAACGAATTGTAGTAAGTAATGCTCTGCGGTAGCGTTTGTTACTTTTTTCGTCTGTACCAAGACTATCTCTAAATGATTTCATGTTTGATAAAATTGTAGCTGAATATCCACCATGATAATTACATCTACGACTAAAAGAAACATCATCTTTTTTCCAAAATTGTGATAATGGGTATGTTTTTCTTATTTCTTTGTAAACATATACTTTGCCTAAATCTTGTGATAAAGCTGCAATACGATGCAATGGTCCTGCACCTTCTAGCTGCCACATAGCGTGCCATTGCTCCATTGAGTGAGTGTATAAAGATTTGCTATTAGGATCATCAATATCGTAAGGCCAGTTTCTGAAGCCATTTAAAAATCCAATTAATTCAGATTCTAGTGGATGAAGGTTCTTATTGTCAGGTTCAGCAATAATTTCCGGTAAATATTTATTTAATGAAACAGGAAAATTAAAACCAGTACCTGTTTCATCAACATAAGATGCTTCAAAACCAGTTTTGCGGTATTTATCTAGTTGCATTAATTGGGTGGAAATCCAAATAAAAAACATTCCACCTAAAATAGATGCGGCAATAATTGGCACACCATGAGCGTAATCTGTTAAGTTCATACCAACATTTCCAAATACATAAGTATATAGAACTTGAGCTAGTGTACCAAAAAACACTAACAAACATACCATTAAAGCAAATCTGAATTTAGGATCATACATGGTTTTTTTACAACACCTTATTTAATAATTATTTTTGTAGGATATCTTTACCTATACATTGTATGATAGAGTTTAGTGAAAAAATAACAAGCATGTAATGCATTATAGTTAAATTTTTAAGAAAATAATAACTATTTATATGGAAAGTATATCTAAAATGCTAGTAAATAAAGTATTTAAAACTTCATTAGCCGTAGTGGCTAGCCTTGCTATCCCTACAGTTGGAATGGCTGCATCAAACCCGGTACCTGGATATGTTCCACCAGTACAGTACTCAACTGTACCTGATTACGTTGATGATACTCGTGGCGTGTTTGTACCAAAACATTCTCAACATCGTTTAAGTACAACAGAAGAACTTGCAAAATACAGAGATGGTGAGAAAGTTGAACAACCATTGTATGCTCAATTAAACCCACCTGTTGATGCTTATGAAAAACGTTTGAATACTCTTTCAAGCGGTTACAGCAACCTAGATAGTGAAATGGATAGAATAGCCCAAAGTGATTCTAATCAAATGCCAGTTCCTACACAGCAAGTACAACAGCCTATTGGTGGTGGTTACATGCCTGCGCAAATGATGCAACAACCTATGGCACAACAACCTATGAATTATGGCTCAGCCCCTATGAATACGGGTGGTTATGCACCTACTAGCCAAGAAGGTGTTGAAATTGCAGCTGGTAACGTAACACCTAAAACCCTAGATATGGTAAATAGTTTAGTTCGTTTACGTGAAGATAGAATATCTGTACGTAGAGTATTACAACGTATGATGGATCAAATCGGTGGTGGTGATTGGTCTATTATATGGGATTTAGCTGAACAAAATGCAGGCTTGCCAGAAATGGAAATATCTCTATATGCAGAAGAGCCATTTATGGATGTATTAAATGCTTTACTTGCGAGGTTACAAACAAGATCTGGGCAACCATTACGCATTATTCGTTACGACAAAACTCAGCGTTTAGTATTAACTGATAGAGTTGGCGGTAATCATACATCTGCAAAATCTACTATTGGTGTAGATAGCTCTGCTACCCCTGCAGTAACGGAACAGGTTCTTAAGGAAACAACAGTTTCTCTGCATTACGATGAAATACCATTGGTTGATGCAATAGAAAGCATGGTTAACCAAGCCGGTAAAGGAGAATGGCGTTTGCGTGTTTACGCAGGGCTAGATCAAGTTTTAAAACCAGCCCACATAGAAGAACCGTTTTCTATTGGTATGGAAAGAATTTTACGTTTATTTAACCTAAAATATGAAGTATTCCCTGGCGGTAAGCTTGTGGTTGTAACTCATAATACAAGATTTGGATTTGAGAATAAGTAATGAATTTATTTAAACGAAAAAGTATTTTGACTGGGATATTAGCATTAACTCTTGTTGGTTGTAATGATGTTAGTCAGGTACAAACAAAGTCTCCGGCAAATGCCTTTAAGGATTATCGTAAAGCTGTTACATCTGTAATAGGTGTCGGAGACCCTATCAGTAAACGCCAAATGAAAGCTAACGCCACAATGAAAATTGATGGTAGCTATACTTTGGAATCTGTTATGCGCAGAATGGCATCTGCTTATAATGTTGCAGTACGTTGGGATAACGGCGTAAGAAAAAATACTCGTCGTAAAGTTTTAGTATCAGATTTAACATTTGATGAGGTTCGTAGTTACTTTGAAGATGTATATGAAGTGCAAATTGTCCGTGAAGGTAAGCGTAGATTATTAGTTCTACCATCAGCAGACGAACCACGAATTAAAGAATTTTCACCAGGAATAGATGTTCGCTTGTCTCAGGTTGTACGTGGTTTGGCTAAGGAATGTGGCATGAACCTTGTTATTTCTGAAAATAAAAAAATATTAGCAGATACCTTGGTTACAACATCATTACGCGATGTAACTTGCCGTGATGCCATGAACTCATTACTTGTGCCTCATGGTTTAAGCCTTATAGATGCTGGTGATTACTTTACAATTGGTGGTTATCCAACCCGTGAATGGACACTTGATTTATATGAAATGACTACTACTGAAAGTAAAAGTATTAGCTATGAATCTGAGTTTAATAAATCTAAAGGTAGCGGCGGTGGCGGCGGTGCTTCAAACAAAGCATCTGCTGGTGGATCAGTTGATATTAGTATTGAAAATGAACGTGATTTATGGAAAGAGCTAGAAGAAAATCTATCTGCATTAGTTGATAAATCGTGTGAAACTGCAACATCACAAGCAGATAACAGTTTTGATGGAACTTTAGGAATACCACAAGGGATAGATTCTAATGCAGAACAAGGTAACCCTTCTGCATCTAATGGATCATCTGCTGGCGGATCATTTGTTTGTGGATATGTTAGAGTTAATAGATCTGTTGGTTTGGTGCAAATGCGCGCACCTGTGCCAGTACTTGAACAAGCAGATGAAATTATTCGCAGAGTAGAAGATATTGCAAGTCGCAGATTATTAATTGAGGCAAGAGTTATAGCAGTAACAAAAAGCCGTGGTTTTCAACAAGGTGGTAGATTTAACCAAGAAGCATCTGCTAAAGGTACTTCAGTTAGTACAGGTAGCTCACCATTTACAGATACAACACTTGGTACACAAGATTTATCTGCAAGTTTAACAACAAATATTGCACCTCGTTTGGTTAATCTTGTTTCTAGTACTGGTGGCGGTGGATTTTTATCACTACAAAATAATAGCCTAGATATAGTTGCAAAACTTGCAGAACAGTTTGGTACAACATATCAACTAATGAGCCCAACCATTGAAGTAATGGATAGACAAAGGGCAGTTTTAGTAGACGGTAGAAATGAAAAATACTTCGTTCTTTCATCTAATACTGAATCAACAACATCAGGAACATTAACTACAACAACAGCAGAAGAACGTACACAATTTGTAGGGTTGCAGTTTTCTGTAGCTGCACAAATAGCAGATGGAGATAACCCACATACTGTATCTATACAGGTACCAATGCTGGAAATATCTCGCTTCATAACGGTGCCAGATGGTTCTGGTTCTCAAGTGCCTGTTGTTACATCAAGAATTATTGACCAAAAAGTCCGTATCCGTGACGGAGAGATTAAAGTCATTGGTGGATTAAATCGTACTATTGCGGTTGATAAAGAATCTGGAGTACCCTTATTAAGGGGTATACCAGTAGCTGGTAAACTTTTCAATGAAGAGAATATTAGTTATGAAGATGTTGAATTTATTGTACTTTTACAAGTTCGTCGGGTTTATTGATAACTTTATTTGTGCGGTGTTTAATAAGAAATAAGAAAATTAAAATTAAAAACTAAATAAAAGGGGAAACTAACAATGTTTCAAACATTTTTACAAAAGGGTCGTAAAAACTTAGGTTATACAATTGACCAAACAATTTTGGTTGTAGCTGTTATTGCAATCTTAATTACATTAATTATTGCATCAGTAGGTTGGGATTTAATCACCCGTGCTGGTGGTACAAAATTGGCTTCTCAACTTGGTCAGATACAAGATAGTATAGGTACTTTTTATGGTACACACGGAATGTGGCCAGATACAGCAATAGATACAGATGCAGGGGCAGCAGGTACTGCAAATGCAGCAGATAACTTACTTATATTGAAAGTAAATAACTTTACTGCTGGCACACGTTTTGAAGCTAAGCATCAAAACTTGCTTTCTGCTATTAAAGATAATGGTAATAACTTACTAAGCCCAGCTGGAGACGGTAATCAGATTATGGATATGGAACGTCAGGATCCATCTAACATTAGTAGCTCTTATGCTGCTGGTAGTTCTAATTTTGTAATTAGAGTAGTAGGTGTTCCTGTGGAGGAAGCTATAAAGGCAGATACTGCCATTGATGGTGTTGATGACATTACAGCTGGTGATTCCGCTGGTCGAGTTATTTTACTTGATGATACAGGTGCTTGTGATGGTTCAGGTAATGCAGCTGATGGTACTGCTAGCCTAGTAACTATTTGTTACATAGCTAACACTATTAACTAAAGTTAGTTAAATCAACAATGGATGATAAAAACCCAGAATGGGTATTTGAACAGGATGAAGACGATTCTGAGGGGGAGAGCGTAAGCTCTTCCTCATCCGTTGTTACTACTGATTTACCTGAAAAGCAGGAAGA
>JALTLI010000159.1 GCA_027005635.1 Alphaproteobacteria bacterium | reverse complement strand
CCACTTTTAGATGCTACAGATAAACGGTAACGCATTTGCACCTTAGAGCGACCAATAAATGGTAGCACAGACATAACAGTACCAGCATTTTTAAATTGTGCTGTATCAGTTCTTGAACCAATAACAACTGTACCAGTAGATGTTGTTGTTTGTTCAACTGCTGTTTCTGCATAACCTAATTGACGAGTAATACTTACCCTAGAAATTTGGTTATTACGTACCAATACAGAAGGACTAGAAATTGTATAAACATCTGCTATTTTAGATAAACTTTGAATAACGGCTGTTAAATCATTTTTAGCAGAACTAAAGCTACCAAAAATACCTTCTCTTAGAGCATCGGTAATTGGTGTTGCTGCTCTAAATCCTAAAGTACCAATTACTGAGTTACCAGCATCTGTTGCCTGAGAAAAATCTGCACCCCTATCTGTTTTCTTATCACGGATAATTGCTACAATTCTTGCTTCAACATAAATTTGACGGTTTAAAGAATCCTGTACTTGTTCAAGATATTTTTCAATTAAACGATGAGCTTCAGGTGCTGCACGTACAGTAATTAAAGCTGCACTTTTTGTAATTTTATACCATGGTTCAACTTGTTCTTCTGAAACTAGATGATCTGTACTTTGTGGAGTAGTCATAATTTCTGGAGTAAACCCACCTTCAGCAGAAACACTACCATCTTCCGAATCAACACTTTCACCATCTAAGGTTGGAGGTGAAAGAACATCTTGATTAGTTTCAGAGATAAGATCACCTGTACCACTTGAAACACCACTTGAAGATGATGCAGTTTTTAGATCTGTTTTTCCAACATTTATAAGTTTAGCAATTGTTGCTTCTGCTTGCTCCCAAACTCTATCAGAATATTTAGTTTCTAATGAGCCAGTACCAGCAGATGCAGCTTTTCCTGCTGTACTAGATGTGCTAGATGTATTTGTTTCTCTGCGTAGCTCATTACTAGATTTTAACGTTCCATTTCTATCACTTTGCCCTATTTCTAGTACATAGTTACGAATTGGATAACGAGTAATATACCAAACACCGTCAACATAGTTATAATGATAACCAGCTTTACGCAATACTAAGCTAAGCATTTGTTCAAAATCAGCTCCAGAGTGAACTAAAGTAATTGTTCTATTTCTTAAACCTTGTGGAATAACAATAGATTCCCCCGCTGCATTGGCAATTTCAAGTAACACAGATTCTAAATCACGGGAAATATAAGCCACATCAAACGGTGGTAAATCTGGTCTTTTAAGTTGAATGTTATCTTTAACTAAAACTGTTGAGCCATCATTAACCTTTTGCATATGAAATACACCAGTATTTAAAATACTACGTGGCTTGATAGTTGTTACAGCTTCTTTTAATTTTTGTTCAGTTGGCGGTAAAACTTCATCACGGTAAATTGCAGAACATGATGCAATAAGAAATGCTAAGCCAAATGTAGTTGTTTTTATAAATAAGTTTTTCATTTAATAAGTATCCGAAATAATAATAATACGTGACATTTCAAAAACGCTCACACCTAGTTGTATACCTGTCATATTGTTAACCCTGTCTAACAAATGATCCATAAAACTCTCAAAATTTGTTTCTGCTGTTAAATTAACACGGGCTTCAAGTACATGTTCATTTTCTGGACGCAGTCTCCATTTAACATCCCAGTGTCCTGCTTCTTTTTCTGCCTTTTTAACAATACCTTTAACAATATCTTTTAATGATTTATTTTCAACATTTACTGCAATATTAACACTGCCTAATGGTATTAAATCTGCACCATTGTTTAAACCGCTAAATTCTGTAACATTATCTACAGCCATTACAACGTTTTGTTCTTCTTGCAAAACAGCTTCTTCGTTATTTGATTTAGACACAACATTTTCTGGCTGTTTAACTAATTTTTGTGATTTAGATGTATAATCTTCTTCGTAAGTCTTAACCGCTTTTTCATAGGCACTTTTTAATTGTTCATCTGTTAATAATTTTTGGGCATTCACCACAGAAGTACTAACAAAAATTGCCATAGCACTAAATAAAACTATTTTACCTTTTAAAAAAAACATACTTTTTCCCTTTTATACACTTTTTAAGTTTAGCTCAATTTAGCTACTATTTAAAAGCTATTAGTAATATATATGTTTACTTTGGCTAAACAGTGCGACAATTCTGCATCGTATGAGTACTTAACGTAAGTGATTAAATTTAATATTTGCATGGTTGCGCCTAGAATTTTTTAAGGGTAAAATAGAATTTTAATAAATAGAGAGTTTACATGGAAGAACAGCGAATACAAGAAATAGGGAAAAGCTTATTAGAATATAGTAGCTCATCTTTTTCTGGTTTAAACATCACTAATTGGAGCCAAGCTCTGATTGATAAAATGATGACAAATGAAAGCTTCAGAGTTGCATCTCTGCGCTTTACAGATGTAGCCCCTACTTTGCGTAATGATGAAGAATTTATGTCTCATTTAACATCTTATTTTGCTGAAGTTGGAAATTTAAAAGGATTTATTGGTAGTACAATTCCAGGAAGTGGTTTTTTAGCAAGAGTAGTTGCTCCATTAGTAAGACGTAATATAAAAAGCATGGCGCATACTTTTATAGCTGGTGAAACCCTAGATGAAAGCCTACATACCTTTAAAAAATTGCATAATAATAATTTAGCTTGCTCCATAGATTTACTCGGAGAAGCCGTTATTTCTAAAAAAGAAGCAGATAATTTTACTGAAAGCTATAAAAAGGCAATTGTTGAAATTGCTAACGCTACAAAACATTGGAACACCCCCCAATATCCAGAAACTGATAGAATTGGTAAAATAGCCAGAGCAAATGTTTCAATTAAGCTTTCTGCATTATATGAACACGTAAATACAACCGCTCATAACCACACAGTAGAAGAACTTTGCAAACGTTACCGTGCCCTACTTGATGTTGCAATGAAACATAACGTATATATTCATATAGATACAGAACAATACAACTTA
>JALTLI010000158.1:2264-3019 GCA_027005635.1 Alphaproteobacteria bacterium | reverse complement strand
CTTGCATTTTCAGCAGCATTAGTTTTATTAATAACACCAGGCGCATCAATAACAGCAATACCAGATTTTGTTGCAGACCAAGCTGTAGATGTAAGCACACTAAATGCTAACACCAATGTAAAAATTTTAAAAATTTGTTTCATATTTTCCTTTTTATATATTTTTTTATAAATTTACTGTTTATTTACCTAGAACCTAGTACCTAAACTAAAGTTAAATATTTCAGTTCTATCTTCTTTTGCTTTAACAACTGGGATACCAAATTCAAAGCGCAAAGGCCCCATTGGACTTCTCCAGAATACTCCCAAACCTGCAGATACACGGTAAGTTTTAGAATCTGTAACACCAATATTACTACCAAATCCTGTAACAATACCACCATCTGTGAACATAATACCATTAATTCCTAACTCATCCAACCCTGGAAGTGGAAAAGTAAGTTCAATTTTATTTGTAGCAATGTATTTACCACCTAAAGCATCACCAGTTACACTATCTCTTGGACCTATACCTCTGGTTGCAAAGCCACGGAATGAAGAACCACCAGCACTAAAATGTTCATATAATGGTAAATCACCATCTAAATCAGAAATAAACCCAGCTTGACCACCCAATGAAAATACCCAATTTTCTTTTATTTCTTTATGCCATGCAGCAGATGCTAATGTTCTAATATAGTTTATATCAGATCCAAAACCTGAGTAATCAACACCTAAAGAAAGCCTGTGCCCTTTTGTTGGAGAAATACGACTGTC
>JALTLI010000158.1:0-2254 GCA_027005635.1 Alphaproteobacteria bacterium | reverse complement strand
CTCTTGTATCTGAGGCTATTTGGTTACCAATTGTAATTGTACTACGCTTACCTAAATCTCTTAAAGTAAATTGAGATGCGTCTGTATCTACGTTACTAATTTCGGTTTCTTTGAAGCCTAGACGGATTGTATCTTTGGTGAATTCATCAACTTTAAAGCCTAAACGCAAAGCACCACCTGTATTACCTAAACTGTAAGAAGATTCAGCTCTGTAGTTTCTTCTTTCGTTGAAAATATCAACACCAGCAGCAAGTTCTTTGCCCATAAACCAAGGTTCAGTAAATGAGAAGTTAAAATCTTGGCGACGCTGTGATAAAGCAAAAGATAAACTAGCATCTTGTCCTTTACCTAAAAAGTTACGCTCACGGACATTGGCAGTTGCAAGAAAACTTTCATAAGTTGAATAACCAGCCCCAACATTAAATTCACCGGTGCTTTGTTCTTTAACATTAACGTCTAAATCTAATCTATCTGGATAAGCGGTTTGCTTATGTTTAATTGATACATCACTAAAGTAGCCGAGATAAGTTAAACGGTCTCTTGATCGTTGAATTTTTGTGGTAGAAAAAGCATCGCCTTCTGCAAAACGAAGCTCACGACGAATAACATTTTCTCTGGTTCTTGTATTACCAGTAACATTAACACGGTTAACATAAACGCGAGGACCTGGCTTAATATTATATGTTACATCAACTAATTTTTCAGATTCTCTGGCATTGGTTTGTGGTACAACATCTAAAAATGCAAACCCTTTTTCACCTAGTGCATCAATTAATTTATCAATATCTTTTTCAATTAATGAGCCATCAAAACGGTTACCATCTTTAACTGCCAAAATTTTTATTAAATCTTGTTTAGATAAATCTTCTTCATCTACATTTATTGCAATATCTACGTCACCAAAATCATATAGTTTTCCTTCAGATACAGAATAAGTTATATAAAAATTCTTTTTATCTCTTGAAAGTTCAGTAACAGCAGAGTTAACCCTAAAATCTGCATTACCATGTTTAATGTAATAACGGCGCAAAAGTTCTTTATCTACAGAAATTCTACCTTCATCGTAAATATCTGCTGATGATAAAAACTTCCACCATTTAGTTTCTCTACTACTAATAACTTGTTTTAAATCATCATCACTAAAACGTTTGTTACCAATAAATTTAATTTCTTTAATTTTAGTTTTTTCACCTTCACTAATTTTATAAATTACATCAACTCTATTTTGGCTACGTTCAATAATTTGTGGAGTTATTTGAGTTAAAAATAAACCTGTTTGTTGATAAGTTTTAAGTAAAGTTTTAACATCTCGCTGAACTTTACCAGTTGTATAAACAGAACGTGATTGTAATAATATCTGACCACGAAGTTTATCATCACCAATTTCATCATTTCCTTCAAATACCACTTTATTAACTACTGGGTTTTCAATAAGGTTTACGCTTAGTATTCCATTTTTCCATTTAATATCTACCTTATCAAACAGCCCTGTATTATATAAAGATTTAATCATACGAGAGCTAGCAGAAGGCATATATTCATCACCAGAATTTATACCAATATAACTAAGAACTGTTGCGTCTTCCACACGAACATTACCATTGATTTTAATATCTTTAACTGTATCGGCAAACCCATTAGTTGCAAATGTTAAAGTTGCAAGCAAAGTTAAAACTAAATAACGCAATTTTCTATCTTTCTTATTATTCTTTTATATTTTTTATAATATTTAAAGGTTTTCTATAACTCGCATAATATCGTTATAAAAGGCAAAACCCATTAATGTTAACAATAATGCTAAGCCTACTTTCTGTCCGTAATCTTGTAATTTTTCACTAACAGGAGAACCTTTAACAAGTTCAACAAAGTAATAAACTAAATGCCCACCATCAAGCATTGGAATTGGGAATAAGTTAATCATACCAAGATTAATTGAAATAACTGCCATGAATAAGAATAGTTCGTAGCCACCTGTTTGCGCACTTTTAGATGCCATATCAGCTATCATAATTGGCCCACCGATAGAATCTGATGGTACACCGCCACCAATCATTGCGCCAACTGTTTTAAATATAAGTGTTGAATATTCAATAGTTTTATTATAACCAGCACTAATAGCACTGCTAAATGTATGTTCTATTATTCTGGTTTCAGGCTTTGGCCCTATACCAATTAAACCACGTTTTTCAGTTTCTATTGTTATTGGGTTAAAGCGTTCAACTTGATCTGGAGTGATTGAAATATTAATATATTT
>JALTLI010000157.1 GCA_027005635.1 Alphaproteobacteria bacterium | reverse complement strand
GCATATATAGTGATTTTTTTTACATCAAAAAAGTAGCTTGTTTTTCAATGTGTTGTTGCCAAAAAAGAGCTAGTGAAGTTAAGCGCCAGTTGATTTTTAAATTCTGTTTTTGCCATATTTCTTCTACTTGTTGGATATTTAGAGTTTCGGTTTGCTTACAAAATTCCATAACTAAATCATAAGATTGTTGTTTGTAGCGGTTAAAAAACCATTCTTCTAATGGTGGCTTAGTGTAATTTTCAACTAAATTATCAATATGATACGGTACTTTTAATGATATTTTTTGAGGCAAGCCAATCATAAGTTCTATTAAGTTATTGTTTAGAATTTGTTTTTTGTTTTCTGGCTGAAAATTACTATATTTTTCTGGTAGAATATAATTTAAATATACACAACGATACCAGTTAGATTGAGTTTGCTTTTTTGCTGGTAATGAGTTGAAATCTTTATATAATTCTGCCATTTCATCACTTATTTTTAGTTGTTTTTCTTTTATAAAAGGTGAAATTAGTTTGTTTATTTCTGTTTCTTTTATTGTTGCTGGTAAAAATGTTGTTTTGTTTTGTTTATTGAAAATTTTTAAAACTCTTTGCCACAATGAGCTATCATTTTTAGTAATAAAAAATTCTTTTTCCATATTGCTAGATTGGCTAACAAAATCATATAAATCGCCTATTGGAGAACTAGTTTTTTGGTTTTCTAAAGCTCCGAATAATATTTTAGGAGTTATTGTAATATTTTTAGCAAATGTATTTTTACCTATTTTATTTTTTACTGCCTGAATTGCAGATTTTAAGCTAGGGATATCACTTTCTTGAATTAAATAACTACTACTTAAAGGATACCAATAAGTATGTGATTTTATTTTTTCTTGCGCATTTTTAATTTGAACCCAACTAGCAGCTGGCACTTTATGAATACCTTCAATTAAACTATATGGTGGAGGTGTGTAACCAGTAGATAAATAATACTGAATTAAGTTTTCTTGTAAATTTAAACTACTAAGCTCACTGCTAACATCTTGTATATTATCACTAAAATAACAGGTGTTATTTATAATTGTGTAGTATATTTTGGCTATTCCTAAGCTGTCTCTTGTTAAAAATGTTAAATCTTTATTTTCATCATATAACATAAAGGCGCAATCCCCTTGGATATGGTTCATTATACCCATACCCCAATGTTTGTAGCCATAATAAATAAGCTCTACTGCTGAAATGTTAGCAAGGTTGTTTTTGGTTTCTTTGTTAAGCAAATCAGTTAGTTGGCAAATATTCTGAATATTTCCCCAGTGAAATATAGTTATGCCATTTTGCTCCAAATTTTGGCAAGGTTTGCCAATGTAAGTAAAGCTATATGTTTTTTCACTGGGCTTTATATTAAACATGTTTTGCTCTTATTTAAGTTAAATCACTATAATAATACACCTTACAATAATAAGATGCAAAAAAGTATAAAATTAACTTGAGTAAAATATTGTATCAATGTATTTATATATTAATTCAATTTAAAGAAAGGGGAGAAATATGACAGGTAATATTCTACCAGTTATTTTATCTGGAGGTTCTGGTAGCAAGCTTTGGCCTTTATCTAGAACGGATACCCCTAAGCAATTTCTTAATTTAACTAATGAAGATAGCCTTTTTCAAGAAACTATTAAAAGAGTATCAAGATTTCAGTCTCCAATTATTGTAGCTAATGAGGAACACCGGTTTTTAATAGCCGAGCAATTACGTGTAACAAACGCACAATTTGCCAGTTTAATTTTGGAACCAATCCCGCGTGATACCGCACCTGCTGTAGCTTTAGCAGCACTAGAAGCCATATCTAATGGTCATAAAGATGATATATTACTTGTTTTACCAGCTGATCAGGTTATTGAAGATGAAGAAGCTTTTATGGAAAGTGTAGAAGCTGGTTTTTCATTAGTAAATAGTGGAAAAATTGTTATGTTTGGTAGCACGCCAACTTGTGCTAAAAGTAACTATAGTTATATTGAAATGGGCTCAGATATTGATGGCTATGGTCATGATGTAGTTAGTTATATTGAAAATCCTCAATTAAATAAAGCACAACATTTTGTTTCTGCAGGTAATTATTTGTGGGGTACAGGAATATTTATGTTTACTCCTCAACAATACATGGAAAAATTAGAACAATATGATAGTGAAATAGCACGCAGTTGTAGAGTTTCTCATGTTGAAAGAAGAATAGAAAATGATTTTATTCGCCCAGGGATAGAGGCTTTTGAAGCATGTTCTAGCCATTCTTTAAATTATACATTTGTGAATGATATTAAAAATACTGCTGTTGTACCTCTTTTAACCCCGTGGCACGATGTTGGTGGCTGGAACGATTTATGGGAAGTTATGCCTAAAAATGAAGAAGGTAATTATATTAAAGGAAATGTAGTTACAGATTCCACTACAAATAGTTTTATTCACTCAGAAAGTGGAATAGTATCTGTTATAGGGTTAGAAAATATTATTGTTGCGCAAACCCATGATGCCACACTTATTGCATCTAAAGATAAAGCTGGCCTTGTTAAAAAAGTGTTTAAAAGCTTGCAGGGTGATAATACTAAGTATACCTCCCATGATAAAACATATATTTCTTGCGGACATAAAACAGTTATCCAAGAAAATAGCACTACTAAATATGCAGAAATTACTATTAATCCTGAATGTTCTACCAGATTAAAAAGATACCACAAGCGCCAAACCTATTGGATAATTACTTCTGGTAGCGGTATATTAAATTTAAATGAAACTCATCAGCATATTAATAAAGGTGAATCAATTTGTATGCAAGCAGGTAGCGTTTACAATATTAAAAATATAACAGATAAACCGCTAAAAATAATGGAAGTATCATTAGGTGATATGAATGAAAAAGCAGATTTCATAACCTCAGATACTCAACAAAAAAGCATATTACCTGTTACAACTATAAGCGGTGTGTCATCTCAAAGCTTAAAAGCTTGTAATTAAGTACTTATTATATTATAAAAAAGTCAGAAGTACTTTTCTTTTTCTCACATGGTAATACCA
>JALTLI010000156.1 GCA_027005635.1 Alphaproteobacteria bacterium | reverse complement strand
GCAGTAATTATTAGTGAAAACTTTGCAGGGAAAACCCGTCTACAAAGACATCGTGAAGTATACAAAGCCCTTGGTGATGTTTTTGAAGGTGAGCTTCATGCTTTACAAATGGTAACAAAAACACCCACAGAATATAATGAGTAAATTAATTACAATTATTGGTTTTGGTTCTCTTTTATCTAAGAAATCGTCTAAAATAACTTGTCCAAAATTGCGTAATTTTAGAAAAATAAGAGTTAATGGCTATCAGCGTATTTTTAATTTAGCATCACCAACAGCAATTAATTTTATAAATAATAATGCTATTAATATATCTGCATGTAGTACTATAAAAAAAGATAATTCTGGGTTTTTAGCAATTGCATTTGATATAACTGAAGATCAATGGGAAAATTTTGCAAATAGAGAATCTGGGTATCAACTTTTACCTGTAGAATTTACAAACGAAGAAAATAATACTGATACAGGCATTTTATGCGTCAATTTTAATAATAACCACCTAGAAAACCATCATACATCTAAAGACTTATTGATAAAACTAAGAGGTGAATTAAATTATACAGCAGATATTATAAGAAATGATATCTTACCGTGGGAAATATATTTAGATTATTGTATAAACAGTGCTAAAAAACTTGGTGAAGATTATTTAAATAGCTTTCTTGATGAAAGTTTTTTAGCTGATGAAACAACTACAATACGTGAATATCTTAAAGCAAACCCAAATGCTTTAAAAAATTTACCCAAACATAATATTAAAAACTACCAATAAAGGATAAAACTATGACACCAGAAATGAAAAGCAAAATTGAAACAGAAATAAACAAAGCTCCACTAACAATTTTTATTAAAGGCAACAGAGACTTCCCGATGTGTGGGTTTTCTGCCCGTGTAGTTGAAGTAGCAAACGCTTTAGGTTGTGAATATAATGATGTAAACCTTATGGAAGATATGGAATTAATGCAAAGTTTAGCAGAATATGAAAACTGGCCAACTACTCCTCTTATTTACGTAAAAGGTGAATTTATTGGTGGCTGTGATATAACATTAGAAATGTTTGAAAGTGGTGAATTGCAGGAAATGTTGAATTTAGATGCCGCTTAATTACTGTGTTTAATTAAAGAAACTAAAAACCCGCCAATGGCGGGTTTTTAAGTAAATTTTATTTCGATATTTTAAATTTTAAATTTTTGTTTCCTATGTATAGCCTTGCTATAAATCTACTGATCATAAGACCAACAGCTACAATAAGAAAAAACAATGGGTCTTCTGTATTAGTAATTATATTAAGCTTTACCAAAATTAGCAAAAAAGGAATAGTTATAATAAAACAAATAATTATAGTAACTAAAAATGAATTAAAACTTATTAATTTTTCAACAGATGAACTCCATATACGACAAAATAAATTTTTACGATTTTTACATGAAAAGTCTATTAAAATTTCCAATAAAATACCTAAAAATACAACTCCAAATGCAATTTGCAGTAAAATATCCATATTCAAAAACATATTAAAATCTTGAGATATTTTTTCAATGATACTATCAAACATAATATTCACCTCTGTGATGAGAAAAAGATAAAAGATAATTTATGTCTACAATATATAAATTTTAGGACTAAAAAGCAATCTGTATGCTATAGTTTGTCTATGCAAGAAATTATTACATATATAAAAACACTTTTTACAGGGATTATAAACCCTGAGCTTTTAACATCTATGTGGACACAAGCAATAATCCGCTCTGAAGCTGTACAAGGTGCAACTATTTTATTTGCTTTATTTTTAGCAACTAAACTTAAATGTGTGCTTGAAGATTATAAACTTCCTAAACAATTGAAACAGTTCAAGTTATTACAAAAAGTGATTAATGAAGCATCATTTCCTGTTACTTGGCTAGGGTGCTTAATTTTTAGCAGGTTTATGTTTAGTATTTTTAACTTACCAGTAACTTATATAGATATAATATCCTTAATTATTACAACATGGGTACTATACAAAGCCCTAAAACACACCAAACTTAAAACAAGTAGCAAACGCCTAATTACTATTTGCGTGCTTGCTATCCCTGCTCTTATGATTACCGATAGAATGGCTGATGTTATTTTATTTCTAGATAGCGCAAAATTTGCTCTTGGGGATAATTCCATTTCTTTGTGGTCAATTACCAAAGCTGTAGCGTTCTTTTCTATTTTAATTTGGCTGTTTAAAACAGGTATTCATATTCTAGATATACAACTTAAACGCTCTGAAAATATAACCCCTTCTATGCATACCCTAATAATTAAATTATTAAATATTACAGGTTTAGTACTAGCAGGCTTAATAGCGTTAGATTCCATTGGCTTTAATTTAAGAGCCCTAACATTCTTTGGTGGTGCATTAGGTATTGGTATTGGTTTTGGTTTAAAAACAATTACCAGTAACTTTATTAGTGGCATAATTTTACTTCTTGATAAATCTATCAAACCTGGGGACGTTCTAACAATTGGCGAAACTTACGGTGTAGTAGAAGAGCTTAATTCTCGTTATGTTGTAATGAAACGCAGAGACGGCATGGAAGTTCTTGTCCCTAACGAAAACCTAATAACATCAGAAGTTATTAACTGGAGCTTTAACAATAAGCAAGTCCGAAATACTGTTACAGTTGGTGTTTCTTACGATGCAGATTTGGAGCTAGTTCAAAAACTATTACTAGAAGTAGCATCTGAAACTCCAAGAATTTTACAACGTCCAGCAACCCGTGCATTTGTAACTGGCTTTGGTGAAAGTTCTATTAATTTTGAAATCCGTTTTTGGATAAAAGATCCAGAAGAAGGATTAGGTAGCATTCGTTCCGATTTATACATGGGAATATGGAAAAAATTCAAACAAAATAATATTGAAATACCATACCCACAAAGAGTAATTCATAATAGTATTATTAAATAGTTAAGCATTAAATATAATATATACTAGCATATAGGGGCTACATTATATAGTGTATACAAGTGATTAAAAAGGCACACAACCACAATATGTTGTGATGTATATTTAAATATTTTACAGAAAAATATTGCGGTATACACTTTGTTGG